>DASZLP010000155.1:0-8850 GCA_035552355.1 Bryobacteraceae bacterium
TTGTCGCCGCCTTCGCGGTTGCCGCCGTACATGTGGCGGACGTCGCGGTTGTTGTCCTGGCAGACGTATTCGTAAAGCTCTTCGTTCGGCTGCCACTGGATAAGCCAGCCGCCGGTCCACGGCTTCGTGTAAGCGCCTGGATCGTCGATCGTCGCTTCGTACTTCATCGTGTTCGAATCGAGGCGGGTGAAGCGCTCGGTCAGATGCAAACGGCTCGTGAACGGGATGCCTTCGCGCGTCAGCCAGAACTTCTCGTTGAAGCCGACCGTGTCGATCACGAGCGAGTCGCCTTCCCATTTGCCGACCGAGTGCCCTGAGAAAGTCGGGTCGAGGTTTTTGGGGTGCTCGCGGCCATCCATGTAAATCACGCGCCAGGTGTGGGGGCCGCCGACGCCGACGATGATGACCTGCTTCTGATCGGGCAGATCGAGGAACTCCATACCGTAGGGCGTGTGGAACATGCGCGGTCCGCCCGACGGTTTGCAGCGGACGTGCGGATCGTCCTTCGTCGTCGAGGCCTGACGGTACTCATAGACAGCGCGCGCCCACGGCTGAAACGGCACGTCGGCAATCTTCAGGTTCGTGGGAAGATTCATGCGCGGGTTGTCGAGCCCTTTCACGTTGGTCGCGAGCGTGGCTCCGGCGTTGCCTTCCCAGACGCCTTTCTCTCCCGGCAGGGGACCGAAGGAAACGCGTCCGTCGGGCAGGTGCGGAGTGGGCTGCGCGGGTGGGCGCTGGCGTCCGCGGCCGCCGCGGCCCGTGTTGGCCAGACGGCCGGCGTTGAGATTGATGTTGCCGTCCGGTTGTACGGGCGGCGGGGTTGGACCCTGCGGCACCTGGGCAAACAGAACTGTGCCCAGCAGCGCCGCGAATACGAGCGCAGCGCGCATTATGGAATCTGACCTTCGCTCGATGCCCCGCCGAGTTTCTTGCCGGTACTGGCCAGTGTCACGGAGCGAGCATTCGCCTGGTTGCTGCCGTCCTTCGCGAGTGAGCCTTCGACGACGACTTCATCGCCGATTTTCATCGTGTTGCGGGTCCAGCCGGCGCGCTGCAGGCCCTGCGGGGGGCCCATCTCGAGACCCCAGTTCACGACCTTGCCCTGCTCGCCTTCGACATCCATATAAAAGTAGACGTGGGGGTTCATCCAGTCGACTTTGGTGATGACGCCCTTGAGAGTGACGGGCTTTTTGGCGTCGTACTCGGCGGAGAAGGAATGGTGGGCAATGGCCGGTATGCTCAGGGCGAAGAGAGCAAATCCCGCGGCGAAAGACCTGTTCGATTTCATTGGCGATTCCTCACTGGTGAACTAAAGAGCGCCGGCATGCCGGCGCGGCGAGCACGAGTGCCCGCGCCACAATCAACGTCCAATATCCCGGTTATACTCATCGCAAAAATACTCTTCGATGTCCTGCCCCGGAACCCACTGCAGGTTCCATGAAGCCGACCACGGTCTGGTGTAAGCGCCCGGGTCATCCACGCGTACCTCATATTTTAATATGTTGTAATCCGGACGCGAGAGGCGCTCGGTCAGGTGCAGGTTTTCGGTGTGCGGCAGACCGCCGTTCGAGAACCAGAAGCGCTCGTTGAAGCCGAGCGTGTCGATCACGAGCGTGTCGCCTTCCCATTTGCCGACGGAATCGCCATAGTAAGTCGGCGTCAGATCCTCGGGCTGATGGGCGCGATTGTCCAGATGGATCAGCCGCCAGTTGCGGTTGCCGCCGCCGGAGAACACGAAGATGCGTTTATTATCCGGCTGCTCTTCGATGCGGATGCCGTAGGGGACCTGGAACTGGCGCGGCCCGCCCGGCGGCAGGCAGGCCTGCATGGGATCGTCCTTGAGCAGCGTCTTCTGGCGGTATTCGTAGAGTCCTTTGGCCCACGGTTGGAAGGGCGCGACTTTGCCGGCGTCGGCGATGTTAGCGAGCAGACCGTCGGCGCTCATAAGCACATTGGAGCCGGTCTCTTCCATGACGGAGGCGGCGGTGCTGGTCCAATAGCCGGTTTCGCCAGGCTGACGGCCGAGGCGGATATGTCCATCGGGCCAGCGCGGCGCGGGCTTTGCCGGCGCGGCGGCGACTTTCGGAAACGGCATGGGTGCGGCACTGAGCTTCTTTCCGTTCGCCAGCGTGACGACTTTGCCTTCGATTTGCTTGCTGCCGTCGCGCGCGAGCGAGCCTTCGATCGAGACGGTCTCACCGATGGACGCGGATTCCTGCGTCCAGCCGTCGCGCTTGAGGTCGATACGGCTGGGGAGTTCGACGGCCCAGTTGACGGCGTTGCCGCGTGCGTCGGGGACGTCGAGAAAGATGAAGGCGTGAGGATTGGTCCAATCGAACTTCGTGATGGCGCCTTTGAGGGTGATGGGTTTTTTGTCGTCGTACATGGCGGCCATCGAGTGGTGGGCGAGGGCCGGGATCGAACACGCCACGATCAGCGCCAGAATGTGAGCGGGGATCTTCATTGAGTATTGGGTCCGAAATTCGCGGCGAGGTATTCGACCACGAGGGAGGTTTCTTCGTCGGTGAGAGGCACGCCTTCGGAAAGCATGCCTGCGATGACACCGCGCCACTGCTCGGCGCTGAGGTTCTGGCGCATGACGCGTTCGAGAGTGTGGCAGGCGGTGCAGGCGTCGAGGACGAGGCTCCGTGCGCGTTCGTGCCGCGCGGGGGCGGAAGTTTTGGGTTCCGACGACGCGAAACCCGTGGCGGTGGTGATGAGCAGCGCGGCAAGCAGCGCGGACACTTTGCTAGTCACGGGTGATTTTGAACTCGCCTTTGGAATCGCCCTGCTGCCAGGTGCCTGTGATGGTTCGGTTGTAGGAACCGATGTTGTCGAGCTTGCCGTCGCCGACGACGTGCATGGGGTGGCCGGCCATGTCCTTCGCGTCCGCTTCGAAGTGGACGGTCCACTTTTCGGCGTCGAGCGTGGCTTTGATCGGGCCGGAGCGGGGACCGGGGTTAAGCTTTCCGGTGATGTTCTTCATATCCCACGTCAGGGCCATGACGATGCGGGACTTCGGGCCCGAAGCGGGCGTGAATTCGCCGTGCCAGGAACCGACGAGGGGATGGCCTTCCTGAGCGAAGGCGAGCGGAGCGAGGAGCAACAGCAGGAGTGCGCGTTTGGTCATCACGGACAGTTTGCAGTATATATCAGAATGCCGCGGCGTCCCAGGGCTGTGATATTTCAAATCGAAACCTTGGGATTTAGCCGTTAGGGGATTTGGCCGCAGGAAATTCTCTCCAGACTAGTTCCTTAACGTGAGATAATATACGGAATTTCGCCGTCAATCATCGGCTGAACTGCATACGATTGCGTGGCGGCGGGTGGGCGTGGGAGGAGAAGGGCCGATGATTATTTCCCGGATAGCCAGAAGCCGCGGATTCGCGCGCCTGATCCTGCTGGCCGTAGCCTGCATGCCTTTCGTGGCGGTGGCGCAAACGAGCGCGGAACGCGCGGCCGCAAATCCGCTTGCGGTTTTTCCGTTCGACCGCGCCACAGCGCCGATCGACGACGCGGATTCCGTCGTGCTGCCAGGCCACATCCATCCAATGGCCGTGCCTGCGAACGATGCCGGCCCGGTTGCGGGCACATTCCCGATGAATCGAATGATCCTGACCCTCACGCGTTCGGCGGAGCAGCAGAGTGCGGTCGAGGCTTATGCCGCCGCGCTGCAGAACCCCCAATATTTCGGGCGGTAGAGACGTGGTATTTATCGCGCAATTCTCTGCAAACGCGCTATTGCTGCCTCAGGAATGTCGCGAGCGCAAGCAGCGGGAAGTAAAGCCGGTAATAGTGATAGTTGAGGTAGAAGACTTTCGGGAAGCCCGTGCCGGTCGCGAGTTCTTCGGCCCACGTGCCGTCTTGCGCCTGCGTGCGGAGCAGGTACTCGATGCCGTTCTGCACACTTGAACTGTACGTGTCGCCCCCCGCGATCAATCCCATCAAAGCCCATGCGGTTTGCGAAGGCGTGCTTTCGGCGGGCGTGTAGATGTCGTTATCGTAGCTGGCGCAGCTCTCGCCCCATCCACCGTCGGGGTTTTGAATCGAGCGCAGCCATTCGTTGGCGCGCTGAATGTAAGGTTCGTGATCGTCCTCGCGCATGGCGCGCAGGCCGCGGAGAGCGAAGCAGGTGCCGTAGATGTAAGCGACGCCCCAGCGCCCATACCAGCTTCCGTCGGCAAGCTGCGTGCGGATCAGGTAATCGATCGCTCGCCGGCACGCCGCGTGATTGCGATCGAAGCCGTTGGCGGCGAGCGCCTCAAGCGTGCGTCCGGTGATGTCGGCGCACGTGGGGTCGAGCATCGCGTTGTGATCGGCGAAGGGAACGTGGGTGAGGATCTCCCAATTGTTGTCGACGTCGAAGGCCGCCCAGCCGCCGTCCTTCGACTGCATGGCGATCAGCCAGTCGAGAGCGCGCCTGCGGGTGGCCGCCTGGGCTTTCTGGTCCGACGCCTTCATGTGCGGGAAGGCGAGCATCACCATGGCGGTGTCGTCGATGTCGGGATACCAGTCGGTCCGGAACTCGAAGGCCCAGCCGGAGGGCTCGGTGTACGGGCGCTTCACCGACCAGTCGCCATTGCGGCGAATTTCGCGCGCGAGCACCCAGTTCGCGGCGCGGGTGAGTTGGGGCGATGCGGAGTATCCGGCTTCGCCCAGCGCGTAGGCGCCGATCGCCGTGTCCCAGATGGGCGAGAAGCAGGGCTGGAAGAAGAGCGCCTCACCATCGTCAGTGATCAGGTTTTCAAACTGGCGGACGGCTTCCATCCGCACGGGCGAGTTCTCCGCGTGACCGAGGACGTCGAGAGCCATGATGGCGTATTGCATCGGCGGATAGATCGCGCCGAGTCCGTCGGCGTGCTTCATGCGCTCGATCATCCAGTGCTCGCACTTGCGGATGGCGGCTTTGCGGATGCGGTTATAGCCGTAGCGCTCCCAAAGCTTCAGGATTTTGTCGGAGTGGATGAACGTGTTGCGCCAGCTCAGCCACGAGTCGTTGCTTTCAGACGCAGTGCTCTTGCCGGGGATGAACAGCTCTTCGAGCGTGAACCCCGCGGGCACGGGACGTTTCGGATCGTGCGCGTGCACAATGGCGAGAGCGACGACGATGGCGCGCGCCCATGACGACATCTGGTAGAGCAGCTTGCCCGGCAGCAGCATGATTTCCGGCGGAATGCTCGGCGTGCCTTCGCGCGGGTAGAGATCGAACAGACTGAGATTGACTTTTGTGTAGCTGTTGGCGGCCTGGATGCCGCCGAGGGCGATGATGCGCTCGCGCAGGCGGACCATGCGTTCGTCATCGACCGCAATGCCCGCGATTTTGAGCGCGAAGTACGCCTTCACGCTCGCGCTGATTTCGCTCGGACCTTTGACGTAAATATTAAAGCCGCCATCGGCCAACTGCTTTGAGAGGATGCGCTCCGCCGCGCGCTGAATCCTGGCTGGGTCCGGCGGCGCCCAGACACCGGCTTTTTCTCCGGATGCGACGGGAGCGTACATCCAAAGCTGCAGCAGAATGTAATCCGATTCGAGCGTAGTGTCGGCGGTGAGAAGCGCGCACCAGTAGCCGTCATCGTGCTGCAGCGAGAGGAGGTGTTCGGCGGCGCGTTGAATCTTCTGCCGGGCGGCGGTTAGAAGTGTGTCGTTGACCTGAAGGGCCGTAGTGCTCATTTACCTTGAGGGCGCTGAAATCCCGTAGAGATGCGACGAGGCGCCGGCCAACTCGGGCGGCAGCGAGAAACGTACATCTTCTTCCACCATTTCAACTTCTTCGAGCTGGCGAAATCCATGCTCCCCGAGCGCGGCGACGATTTCGGCGACGAGGTGCTCCGGAGCCGATGCGCCGGCGGTGACGCCGATGTTGGTCAGGCCGTCGAGCCACTCCGGCCGCACGTCGCTCCAGTCGTTCACGAGATGTGCCGCCACGCCGTAATTCTGCCCGACTTCGACGAGGCGCCTCGAATTCGAGCTGTTGGCGGAACCGACGACGAGGATCATCTGGCAGAACTGCGATACGCCCTTGACCGCCATCTGGCGGTTTTCGGTGGCGTAGCAGATGTCCTGCGATTTGGGGCCGCGAACCATGGGGAATCTTTCTTCGAGACGCGCCACGATGTCTTTGGTTTCGTCGAGGCTCAGCGTGGTCTGCGTCAAATAAGCTACGTGCGACGGGTCGGGAATGTTCAATGCGTCGACGTCGTCGACCGACTCCACGAGGATCATCTTCGCGGGAGCTTCACCGAGGGTCCCGATCACCTCGTCGTGGTTCTTGTGGCCGATCAGCACGATCGTATAGCCTTCCCGCGCGAACTTGACGGCTTCGAGATGCACCTTGGTGACCAGAGGACAGGTTGCATCGATGATGGCGAGATTCCGCTCTTTGCCCTGTTTGCGAACTTCGGGCGAGACGCCGTGCGCGCTGAAGATGGCGCGGGCGCCGGAGGGCACTTCTTCCAACTCCTCGACGAAGATGGCGCCGAGGTCGCGCAGCTCATCGACGACGTGCTTGTTGTGAACGATTTCCTTACGCACGTAAACGGGAGGTCCGTAAAGGTCGAGGGCGATTTTGACCACGTCGATGGCGCGCACCACGCCGGCGCAGAATCCGCGAGGCTTGAGGAGGTAAATCTTCTTGTCCGCGGTGTTATTGGCCGTGATGGGCTTCAGGGGCATGGGTCAGAAATTTTCCTTCGGGCGGGTGATGTGGGCGCGCCCCAGTGAGGTCCGTTTGATAACAAAGTATATCATTCGACAGGAGCGTTGCCTCCCATTGAGAACATCAGGAGAACAGCATGAAAGCGTGGCGATTTACGGCCGGCTTCGGTGTCGAACACCTTGAAATTGTTGAACTTTCCGAACCCGCGCCGGGTCCTGGCGAGGCTCTGGTGCGGGTGCACGCCTGCTCGTTGAACTATCGCGACCTGGCGGTAATGCGGGGGGCTTACGGGAGCAACGTGAAACCGCCGCTGATCCCGCTTTCCGACGGCGCGGGGTATGTGGTCGCGATCGGTCCTGGTGTTACGCGAGTCAAAACCGGGGACCGCGTGGCGGCCGCGTTTATGCAGACATGGCTCCGGGGCGCCGCGCCCGACGATGCGCAGGCGAATTCGGCACTTGGCGGGGCAATCGACGGCATGATGGCTGAGATGGTCTGCCTGAAAGCTGACGGACTCGTTCCGGTTCCGCCCCATCTTTCGATCGAAGAGGCCGCTGCCCTGCCCTGCGCGGGAGTGACGGCCTGGAATGCGCTGTTCCGGTCCGGGCGGATCAAGCCGGGCGAATCGGTGCTGGTGATGGGATCGGGCGGCGTTTCGACATTCGCGCTTCTGTTTGCGAAGATGGCGGGCGCGCGGGTGGTGGCGACGTCGAGCAGCGATGCGAAGCTCGAACGACTGCGGTCGATGGGGGCCGATCACCTTATCAATTACAGGACCACTCCGGACTGGGACAAACCGGCCCGCCAGTTCACGGGCGGAGTTGGCGTGGATCACGTGGTGGAAGTGGGGGGCGCCGGGACACTGGCGCTTTCGAGCAAGGCAGTGCGGCGCGGCGGCCACATCGCGCTGATCGGCGTGCTGGCAGGGCAGGGAGAGTTCGATCCGCGCCTGATGATGTTGAAATCGGTGCGTTTGCAGGGGATTTACGTCGGCTCACGCGAGATGTTCGAGGAGATGAACCGGGCGCTTGAGCTGGCGGCAATCCGGCCGGTGGTGGATCGGGTGTTCGAGTTCGCCGAATTGCGGGAAGCGCTCGGGCATTTGGAAAAGGGCGCACACTTCGGGAAGGTTTGTGTGCGGCTTTGAAATAAAAGTGTCACGGCTGTGACGCCCGGGCAACAGGATTGTGTAACCGGGCAGGCCGGCTGGCCGTAGAATCGTTGTATCCGGGCAGGTCTATACTTATTACCAGGAGAATTGGCGCCAGATGAAACTCCTTTTTCAGGTTCCGGGTGTGCTACCGGCAGGTCGCCGGCTGGTTCCGGCAGCGTTCGCGCTCTTCGGCCTTCTCACATGCCTCTGCGTTTCGCCTGCGTTCGCGGGCAGCAAGAAAGACGATCCCGATCAAATCGGTAATCGCGATGTCGGCAAGGGTATCAACTTCTACTCGCTCGAGAAGGAGATTGCGCTCGGCAAGCAGATGGCCCAGGAAGTGGAGCGGCAGGCGAAGATCGTCGACGACCCCATCGTGGCGGAATACGTGAACCGTATCGGGCAGAACCTGGTGCGGAACTCAGACGCCAAGGTGCCGTTCACGATTAAAGTGATCGACTCGGAAGAGATCAATGCGTTCGCGCTGCCCGGCGGATTCTTCTTCGTGAATACGGGCATCCTGCTGAACGCCGACAATGAAGCCGAGATGGCGGGCGTGATGGCGCATGAGATCGCGCACGTGGCGGCGCGGCATGGCACAAGGCAGGCCACGCGCGGCGATCTGGTGAATTACGGGAGCATCCCGCTGATCTTCCTTGGCGGCTGGACCGGGTATGCGATCCGGCAGGGCGCCGGCCTCGCGATACCGATGGGCTTCCTGAGCTTTTCGCGGGGGTTCGAATCCGAGGCCGATAAGCTGGGCCTGGAATACATGTACAAGGCCGGATACGATCCGGAGAGTTTTGTCGATTTCTTCGAAAAGGTGCAGTCGCAGGAGAAGCGTAAACCGGGAACGATGTCCAAAGTGTTTTCGACGCATCCTCCGACCGATGACCGTATCAAGGCAGCACAGAAGAACATCGAGGAGCTGCTGAAAGCCAAACCGGAGTATGTGCTGAGCACGAGCGAATTCAGCGACGTGAAGGCACGCGTAATGGCGATGCACAACCGGCGCAAAGTGGACGATCAGAAGGATTCGGGA
>DASZLP010000156.1:0-16487 GCA_035552355.1 Bryobacteraceae bacterium
CTGTTTCTGGCAAATCCCGGCGGGCGCATCACGGCGGCAGTGCCACTGGCGCGCCTGTTTCTCGCCGATGGCGCGGCGCACCTGCGCGATCTTGCGAATGAACGGCTGATCTCGACGAAAGCGGATGAGAAGGAGAATCGCGTCACCGAGCTTTTCGACAAGTACAACCTGCTGGCCCTGCCGGTGCTGGAAGACGACGGATCGCTGGCGGGCGTAATCACAGCGGATGACGTGATTTCGGTCCTGAGGCAGCGTTAGTATGACTTCCGATTGACAATCTGCCCCACAATGGCAGCGAAAGTTTGGAGTTGGACGAGTGCGGATTGGTGCCGGGCGCCCGCGGACTAAGAGTTCGCGCCGCGGACCAGGTCGCGCAGTTGATCGAGCTTTTTGTGCGCAGCCCCTGAGTCAATCGACTCTTCCGCACGCATGACGCCTTCGCGGAAGTCCTGCGCCTTCCCCGCCGTCACCAGCGCGAGCGCCGCGTTCATCAGAACGATATCCCGCGCCGCGCCGTGCTCGCCATTCAGAATCGATTCGGCAATCGCGCGATTGCGCTCCGCGTCTCCGCCCTGAATGCCGGCGGCGGACTGCGTCTTCAACCCGAAATCTTCCGGCGTCAACTCAACACGCGAAACCGCGCCATGCTGGACCGCGAAGACTGTCGACGGACCGGTGATCGTGAGTTCGCCCAGCCCGTCCGATCCGTGGACCGCATAGGCGCGATGCGAGCCCAGCCGCGCCAGAGCGCCCGCGATTTTCTCCGCGGCTTCGTCGGACCATGTGCCGGTGACTTGAATCTCCGCGCGCGCCGGATTCGTTAACGGTCCGAGAAAGTTGAAGGCCGTGCGCATCTTCAGTTCAATCCGCACCGGCTGCACATTGCGGGTGGCGCCGTGAAAAGACGGGGCGAAGAGGAACCCGATTCCAACCTCGCGGATCGCGCGCGCGACGGTTACCGGGTCGACGGCCGTCGGCACGCCCAAGGCTTCGAGCACATCCGCGCTGCCGCAGCGGCTCGAAATCGAGCGGTTCCCATGCTTGGCGACGCGCACGCCTGCGCCTGCGACCACGAACGCCGATACCGTCGAAATATTGAACGTGGACGTGCCGTTCCCGCCCGTGCCCGACGTGTCGAGCACCGGGCGGCAGGCGTCTTCGATTGGCACGGCGGTCGCGGCCGCGCGCATGGCACGCGCGAAGCCGGTCAGCTCGTCGACCGTCTCGCCCTTCACACGCAACGCGGTGAGAAAGGCGGCGGTCAGAACGGGCGTCGACTCGCCCGCGAGCAGTGCCGCCATCGCCTGCTCTGCCTGCGCTTCGGTAAGCGAGCGGCCCTCCGCGACCACATGAAGTAAGCCGTGCAGCAGGGGAAGGATTGGCGGGGCGCTCATGGTAAGTTGAAAGTCCTGGGTCGCGCGCGCGAAACAGTATAGTAACAGCCCCAAAAATGAAAATTCACGAGTATCAGGCCAAGACGATTCTGGCCAAATACAATGTCCCCGTGCCTCGCGGGGAGGTGGCGTTCACCGTCGCCGAGGCCGAGACGGCCGCGAAAAACATCGGCGGCAGCGTCGTCGTTAAAGCGCAGATCCACGCCGGCGGACGCGGCAAAGGCGGCGGGGTGAAGGTCGCACAAAACGCCGCCGAAGCCACACAGCTTGCCGAGAAGATTCTCGGGATGAGGCTTGTCACGCATCAGACCGGTCCGGAAGGGCGGGTGGTGCAGCGGCTGCTGATTGAAGAGACGTTGCCGATCGAGAAGGAGCTCTATCTCGGTATCGTGCTCGATCGCGCCGCGGGCAGGATCGTCTTCATGGCGTCGGCCGCCGGCGGCATGGAGATCGAGGAAGTCGCCGCCCAGACACCGGAAGCGATCCTGAAGGAATTCATCGAACCGGGGTTCGGGCTGATGCCGTATCAGGCGCGCAATCTCGCGTTCGGCATCGGCATTCCGGCACCCGCCATCAATGGCGCGGTGGCGGCGATGATGGCGCTCTCGAAAGCCTGTCTCGAAATGGACGCCTCGCTCGCCGAGATCAATCCGTTCATCCTCACGAAGGACAACAAGGTCTACGCGCTTGATGCCAAGATCAACTTCGACGACAACGCGCTGTTCCGGCATAAGGACGTGCTCGAGCTGCGCGATCTGAATGAAGAAGATCCGCTCGAAGTGGAAGCGTCGAAGTTCGGCCTGAACTATATCAAGCTTGACGGCGACATCGCCTGCATGGTGAATGGCGCGGGCCTCGCGATGGGCACGATGGACATCATCAAGTATGCGGGCGGCAGTCCGGCGAACTTCCTCGATGTGGGCGGCGGCGCGAACGCGGATCAGGTGAAAAACGCGTTCCGGATTCTGCTTTCCGATCCGAACGTGAAGGCGGTGCTGATCAATATTTTCGGCGGCATTCTGCGCTGCGACACCCTGGCCAGCGGCGTGGTGGCAGCGGCGCGCGATCTCGGCATCAAAGTGCCGATCGTGATCCGCATGGAAGGCACGAACGTGGAGCTTGGCAGAAAGGTGCTGGAAGAATCCGGATTCAACTTCACTGTCGCGGAGGGCATGAAGGATGCGGCGGAGAAGGTGGTGGCACTCGCCAAAGGGGGCCGCGCATGAGCGTCCTGGTTGACGAGCGCACGCGCCTGCTCGTGCAGGGCTTTACCGGCAGGGAAGGCACATTCCACGCGCAGCAGGCGATTGCTTACGGGACCACGGTGGTTGGCGGCGTCACGCCGGGCAAGGGCGGAGCGACGCATCTCGATCGGCCGGTCTTCGACACCGTGGCGAAAGCCGCGAAAGAAACGGGCGCGAATGCGACTGTGATCTTCGTGCCTCCGCCGTTCGCGGCCGACGCCATCATGGAAGCCGCGGACGCCGGCATCGCGCTGATCGTCTGCATCACCGAAGGCATTCCGGTGAACGACATGGTGAAGGCGTGGAAGTTCCTGCAGGGGAAGGATTCGCGTCTGGTGGGTCCGAACTGTCCCGGTGTGATTTCGCCGGGCAAATGCAAGATCGGCATCATGCCCGGGCACATTCATCTGCAGGGCAATGTGGGAGTGGTTTCGCGGTCCGGCACCTTAACGTATGAAGCGGTCGGCCAGTTAACGAAGCTCGGTATCGGCCAGTCGACGTGTATCGGGATCGGCGGCGATCCCATCATCGGAACGACATTCCTCGACTCCATCAAGATGCTCGACGCGGACCCCGATACGCACGCCATCGTGATGATCGGCGAGATCGGCGGCAATGCCGAAGAGACTGCGGCGGCTTACATCGGCGCGCACGTGAAGAAGCCGGTCGTCGGCTTCATCGCCGGACAGACCGCACCGCCGGGACGCCGCATGGGTCACGCGGGCGCCATTATTTCGGGCGGCTCCGGCGCGGCGCCCGACAAGATTCGTGCGATGGAGGCGGCCGGCATCACGGTCTGCAAGTCGCCCGCGCAGATCGGCGAAAACATTCAGAAGAGATTAAAAACATAATGAGCGAATTGCAGAAGACTTTTTCCATCATCAAGCCGGACGCGGTTGCGACGGGCAAGGCGGGCAAGATCCTTTCTCTGCTCGAAGAGAACGGATTCCGCGTGGCGGCCATGCGCATGACGAAACTGAGCCAGTCGCAGGCGGAAGGTTTCTATGCGGTCCACCGGGAGCGGCCGTTTTTCGCAAGCCTGGTGAAGTTCATGACCGAAGGCCCCGTGATCGTGATGGCGCTCGAGCGCGAGGACGCGGTGAAGAAGCTGCGCGAGGTGATGGGTGCGACCAATCCGGCGAACGCCGCGGAAGGCACCGTGCGGAAGCTCTACGCGGAGAGCATCGAGCGCAATGCGATGCATGGTTCGGATGCGCCGGAGACCGCGGCCGAAGAGCTGAAATATTTCTTCACCTCGATTGAACTGAGCCAGTTGTAACGCAGAATTCCAGCGCATCACAGGCCTGTGAAACGCCATCCTCGCGCGCGATGCAGGCGGACGCCTCGCGCGCGGAAGCTGAATACGACTCCACCGCAAGCAATTCCTCCAGTTCGCGAATCAATCGTTTCGCACGGTACTGCCTGCGAGGAATGACGCGCGCCACGCCGAGCCGCTCGACCCGCATGGCGTTGTCAGGCTGATCGTGACTCCACGGGACGACTATCATCGGCCGCGCGGCCCGCAACGCCTGGGCGGTTGTGCCGATTCCGCCCTGATGAACCGTCGCAGCCGCGCGTGGAAGCAGCTCCGAATAGGGGGCATACTCGGCGGCGAAGACGGACTCAGGCAGCGCATCCGCGGGCTTGTTGCGCGGGTCGCGCCCGATCAGGAAGACAGCGCGCCGGCCCGTTCGTCGAATCGCTTCGAAACTTTCGGAGTAGAAGACGCCCGCGTCGAAAACAGCGGACGAGCCGAGAGTGAACACAACGGGCGGCGGTCCACTGGAGAGAAAGCGATCGAGTTCCGGAGCCATTCCGAGCGCCGGCTGTAATTTGTCGTAGAAAGGAAAGCCGGTGACGGTGGTGCACCCCGGCCAGTCCGGCTGCGGTGTGGCGAGAAGACGGGAGAACCAGGCGTGCGTACCATGCGGCGAGAACATTCCGTCCAGCAGCGGATCGCGCAGCGGGCGTAATCCTAACCGTGCCCGGAGTGAGTTCACCGGAGCGCCCCAATGGCGCATGATGCTCCGCGCGAAGGCGAAAAACGGGCGCGCCAAAGCGCGCGGCAGCGATCCGAAACCGGGCAGCGCCGGCGGATCGCTCGTTGACAGAAAAATCGCTGGCTGCAGGGCGACCGAGGTCCACGGCTTCTTCAGGTATTCAGCAACGGTCGGCGTGGCGAAGGCGATGGGATGTCCGGCGATGAGGTCGGCGTCTTTCGCCGCGGCGACGGTATCTTCGAAACTCTGCTCAATCCACGGCAGGATCAGCTTGCGGAAGACATATTCGGTTCCTCTCCACGGGTGGACGAGTTCCGCGATGGCTTCGGGATTCTCAAGTAGATCTCCGAAATCAGGCCGGATCGGCGCGAAGCCCAGCCCTTCCCCTTCGATCTTCGTCCGATAGACTTCCGACGTGGCTATCGTGACCGCGTGGCCGAGGGCGCGCAGTCCGAGGCCGACGGCGATGTATGGATGCAGGTCGCCGAGCGAGCCCAGGGTCGTGAAGAGAAAATGCCGCCCGGTCACATTTCCCGATTCAAATCTCGAAGCTGCCATCGCGCGCCAGCACGAGCTTGCGTCCACGCCATTCGATGGTCTTGCCGAAAAAGCCGAGCGCCCATGTGATGAAACTGGCAATGTCTTCGAGCGGCAGCAGCCACCAGTAGCGGGAAACGAGCGGATCGTCCAGCACCCAGATGGCGGTCATCCACTGCATGCACGCGCGAAACACGATGGCGATGAAAGCGATGCCCCATGCCCCGGGCGCGGCGACCCAGAGAATCAGCGCGAGCGCGGTGGTCTTCGTGAACAGTTCGCCGATGTAGCCGATGCGGCGCGAGCGCCGCGTGCTGCGCGCCCAGCGCAGGCGATGGCGCCAGTTCTTCAGGAAGGCGTCGTTACCAATGTCGTGCTCGATGATGCAGCGCGAGAGCACGACAGTCTTTTCCTGACGCCGCATCAGGTTGCCCATCTCGAAATCCTCGGCGAGGTAGCGCTGCAGGTTTTCGAGTCCGCCGATGGATGCCAGCTCGGAGCGGCGCGTGGCGATGGTGCAGCCGATCGCGAAGTCCATGCCGGTGAGCAGGCGGGCGGTGAGGATGCCGCCGAGAAATTCGGTATTCAAACCGAGCGCTTCGAGCCGCGACCAGAAGCGGGGTCCGCCGGCGGCGCGGTAGGGGCACGTCACGAGGGCGACGCCGGTCTGCGCCAGCTCCGCCGCGATCGCGCGCAGCCCGTCGCGTTCGATCGAAATATCGCTGTCGGACATCACGATCGTCTCGTGCTTCGCCTCGGAGAGCAGCGCGCGCAGGCTCCAGACTTTGGCGTTGGGAAAAGGAGAGACACCGGCGACGATCAGACGCGCGGGAATGCGCGGGCAGGCGGCCATCACGCGCCGCGCGATTTCCGCGGCGGCGTCGGTTTCCTCGTGCACCGACAGCAGAATCTCGAATTCCGGATAGCGCTGCTCGAAAAGGCTGCGCAGGTTGGCTTCGGTGTTGTCGTGCGCGCCGGCAAGCGGGCGCAGAATCGACACCGGCGGCGGCGCGCGAAGAGGCGCGGCGTTGCTCCGCAGATATCGCGCAGCGCCGATAATGGCGAGCACGCAGTAGACAATCGAGCCCAGGAGCAGCGCCAGCAGCGGCGCCACGAGAAGAATGGCGCGCATGAGAAACATTATCTCTGTTAACACGCGACGGTAACGCACGGCGGCAGTACTGCTGGGACCATTTTTTCTGTTCCACGCGCTGAAATGGCGGTCGGTTGGCGTAATATGAAAAATTACGTGTCAGCTACGGAGGGGAAAATAACAATGACTGTGACACGCTTTCGACGGAGTGGGTTTCTTCAGGCGGCTTTTGTGCTGGCGGTCGTGGGCCTTGCCGGCAGTTCGGCGCGAGCCCAGGCATTAGGCTCGTTCAGCAACTCGAATGGAGGGGGCTCTGGTTCAAACGACGTCTACAACGCGGAACTGTGGATCGGAACCAATTGCACGGCACCGACTGTTTCAGGCGCTCCGGTGACCGGATCCGATTGCTTCGAAGCGGGGTCAATCCTCGTAAGCCCTGCCAACATTGGCGTGTCCGATGTCATCAATGCCGGGAATAATACCAATTTCGCTGCCCTCGCCGGCTTTTTCACGACGACGCCCGGAGCGGGGTACATGGCGAACGTCTCGATGGGAAACGGCGGACGCGCCACGGAGGGGACAGTTCCTCTCTCGAGTACGTTCGGCAGTGGAAATCCGCCCTTTCCCGGCGACGTCGTGACCAGCTTTGTGTACACTTTGACGAGCATCCCCATCGAGACTTCCGGCTTTGTGCTCTTCAGCTACACGTTTGAGGTTGACGGCGGGGCGGCAACTCCCGAGCCGGCGAGCATTGCGCTGTTCGGCGCCGGAATCGGCGCGGTGGCTTTCTTCGGTCTGCGCCGCCGGCGGCGCGCGTAATTACTCAAGTTCCAGACCGGATACTTTGAGGGCTCTCCAGCCGCCGTCGAGCGAAATGGGATTGGTGTAGCCCATCTTTTGCAGGTTGTCGGCCACCAGCGCCGAACGGAAACCTCCGCCGCAGTAGAGCACGAGCGTGGTCTGCTTGTCAGGGTACTTCGTTTCAATGTCGCGCTCGATGATGCCTTTGCTCAGGTGGACCGCGCCTTTGACGTGTCCGGACGTATATTCGTTGTCTTCGCGGGTATCGATGAGGACGGGCTTTTCACCGCGCGCCAGCATTTCTTTATAGCCGGCGATGTCGATCTCGCGGACGCGGGATTTGGCGTCGTTCACGATCCTGAGAAAGCCTTCGTTATGTTGTGCCATTGGGTTGCTCCGTGTTCAGTCGAATCGCCGCCACAGGCGCCGGCACGATTGCCGGCGCGGCGGGCAAAAGTGCCCGCGCCACACTTCAGTCCACGCGCGTGATCCTCGCGCCCGCCGCCGACAGCTTCGCCTCGATTCGCTCGTAGCCGCGGTCGATGTGATACACACGGTCAATCACCGTTTCTCCTTTGGCCACCAGCGCGGCGAGCACCAGGGACGCGCTCGCCCGCAGATCGGAAGCAATCACGCCCGCCCCCGTGAGATGACTGCGTCCGGCAACGATCGCCTGGCGCCCGTCGAGGCGGATGTTCGCTCCCATCCGCATCAGCTCCTGCGCGTGCATGAAGCGGTTTTCGAAAATGGTCTCGGTGACGATCGAGATGCCGTCGGCCTGCGTCATCAGAGCCATGTACTGGGCCTGCAGATCCGTCGCGAAGCCGGGATACTCTTCTGTAGTCATATCCACCGGATGCAGTGCGCCGTTTGAACGCTCGATTCGCAGCGAAGCGGGGCCAGTCTCGGTGACTTTGACGCCGGCTTCGGTCAGCCTGACCGTCAGCGCGCCGAGGTGCTCGGGCACGCAGCCAGTGACTTCGAGATCGCCTCCGGTAATCGCGGCGGCCACCACGAAGGTGCCGGCTTCGATGCGGTCCGCGATGATCTCGTGCATCGCGCCATGGAGTTTCGCGACGCCTTCCACGCGAATCTCGCTCGTGCCCTCGCCTTCGATCTTCGCGCCCATTTTGCGCAGGAGATGAACGAGGTCGACCACCTCCGGTTCGCGAGCGGCGTTTTCGAGAACCGTTTCGCCGTCCGCGAGAACCGCGGCCATCAGGATGTCTTCGGTGCCGGTGACCGTGATGCGATCGAACACGACGTGCGCGCCTTTGAGTCCGTCGGGCGCCACGGCTTCGATGTAGCCATGCTCCTGGGAGATGCGCGCGCCGAGATGCTCGAGTCCGGCGAGATGGAAATTGATGGGGCGCGCGCCGATGGCGCAGCCGCCGGGAAGCGACACGCGGGCGCGTTTGGCGCGGGCAACAAGAGGTCCGAGAACGAGGCTCGACGCGCGCATCGTCTTGACGAGCTCATAGGGCGCTTCGGGCGAAACAATCGCCTTCGTATTCAGAATCACGCGCTGCGGATTGGTTTCGTCGACCGCGATTTCAGAGCCTATGTCGACGAGCAGGCGTTCCATTGTGCGGATGTCGCGCACTTGCGGGATGCGGTCGAGCACGACCTCTTCATCGGTGAGCAGAGCTGCCGCCAGAGCGGGAAGAGCGGAGTTTTTGGAGCCGTTGGTGGCGATGGTCCCGTGGAGCGGCGCGCCGCCCTGTATGACGAATTTGTCCATGTCTATTTATGCGATTCTTCCCAGCGCGCGATGGCGGCCCCGACATCGTTGCCCGCTTCCGCCAGCATACGCCCGGCCTGTTCGTATGACGCGCCGGTGACTTCCGCGATGATGCGTTTGGAGCGATCCAGCAGTTTGGAATTCTTCGGCTGCACGTTCACCATCAGGTTGCCGCGCACATAGCCGAGGCGAATGAACGCGCCCGTAGTCAGCATGTTGAGCACGAGCTTGGTGGCCGTGCCGGCTTTGAGGCGCGTGGATCCGGCGATGACCTCGGCGCCCGTCAGCGGCGTGATGGCAATCTTCGCAATGCGTGAGAGGGCGGAGCCGGGCGTGCAACTGATGCCGATTGTCAGCGCCCCACGCCGGCCGGCTTCTTCGACGGCGCCGAGAACGTAAGGAGTCCGGCCGCTGGCGGCGATGCCGCAGAGAATGTCGGTGGATTGGAAGCCGCGTGCATCGAGGTCGCGCACGCCGATGGCGGGATCGTCCTCGGTGGTCTCCGTGGCACGCGCCAGCGCCGCTTCGCCGCCCGCGATGATGCCCTCGACGAGGCCGGGCGGCACGTTGAACGTGGGCGGACACTCGGACGCGTCGAGGACGCCCAGGCGTCCGCTGGTTCCGGCGCCGATATAGAAGAGGCGTCCGCCGTGACGGAAGGCTTCGACGATGGCATCGACGGCGAGAGCAATGTGCGGGATTTCAGCAGCGACAGCGGCGGCGACCTTGTGATCTTCATCGCTGATCACGCGCAACATTTCTTCGGTGGAGAGCTTGTCGATGTGCGTGGACGCGGGGTTCGCCTGTTCGGTCGAAAGCGCCGCGAGATCCATGCAGCTATTGTAAGGTTCTGTGGCGCGAGCAGCATTGAAAGACTGACCAAAAATGGGTTTCTCCGCGCCTCGGCGCCTCTGCGTTTAAGGAAGTATCATTGTTCGAAGGCAAGCCCGTCGCGATCCGTTACCGTCGAGATCTGCGCGATACCGCCGGCAATCCAGCTCATGCGGCAACATCGATTCCCGCGCGTCTCATCGTCCTCGATCCCGACCTGAAGAAAAGCGGGCGGGAGCACCGGCGAATCCTTCTCCACGAGTATTTTCATTTCGTCTGGGTGCGCCTCGGGAATCCGCGCCGGCTCGAATGGGAGCGGCATCTCGCGCGCGAATGGCACGCGGGGGCGCGCGGTGAGGCCGGATGGTCCGCCGAGTGGCGAAAACAGCGCCTTTCCCACGGCGACGTCGCCGGCCGCTCGCGCCGCTGGCGGGACTATTGTTGTGAAAGTTTTTGCGACACGGCCGCGTCTACCTATGGGAAAGACAATTCGGAAGTCACGCTGGCGCAAACGCGCCGGCGCGCCCGCGCGGCATGGTTCCACAAGTTATTCCCTGCCGGCCGGTTCCCGATATAATGAGCATTGGTGACGATTTTGCAAAACCCGTTGCGGCTGGCTGGAATCGGCGCAGTGGCTGTCCTGCTCGGCCTCGTGGCGTGCTCTCCGACGCAGCAGCCGGTGAAGCATGTCGTAAGAGACGAGAGCCAACGCAAGCAGGCTCCCGACTTCGCTCTGAAAGACGCTAACGGCAAGCTTGTTCACCTGGCCGATTTCAAAGGCAAGGTGGTGGTCCTCGACTTCTGGGCGACCTGGTGCAACCCTTGCATGGTCGAGATCCCGTGGTTCCAGGAATTCGAGCGCAAGTACAAAGACCGCGGCTTCGAAGTGCTCGGGGTTTCGATGGATGACGATGGCTGGAAGGCGATCAACCCGTTTGTCGCGAAACGGAAGCTCAACTACCGGGTCGTACTCGGCGACGACAAAACGGGCGATCAATTCGGCGGGCTCGAAGCGCTGCCGACCACATTCGTGATCGACCGCAACGGACGTATCGCGTCGGCGCACGTCGGTCTGCCTCTTGCCGGGAAGAAGGATTTCGAAGATGCTATTCAACAACTACTGGAAGCTCCCGCACTCCCTGACGATGGCGGCGCTGTTCGTTCCGATGCTCGCCGCCCAGATGGCCCCGACGCTGTCCGTCGCCGCGCCACCCACGGTTAAGGCGAAGAAGGGCACAGTCGCGACCGTTACATTCAAGGCGATACTGCCGCCCGGCTTCCACGCCAACAGCAATACGCCCACGGACGACTATCTGATTCCTCTGTCGCTGAAGTGGACCGGCGGCCCGCTCGAATCGAACGGGATCACGTATCCGAAAGCGGCGATGGAGAAGTATTCGTTCTCGGAAAAACCGCTCTCGGTGGTGACCGGCGAGTTCACGATTTCGACGAAGTTCAAAGTGCCGGCGAATGCGCCGGGGGGTCCAGCGGCGGAGAATGGGACGCTGCGGTATCAGGCCTGTAACGACCGCATGTGCTTCGCGCCGAAAAACGTGCCGGTGACGATTTCGTTGAATATCGAATAAATCAGCCGGCAACTTCACTTTTCGTCTGTCACTTTTCGCCGGCAAACTGATCGCCGAGTGCGAGGGAGAGGGGTTCGCCGTCAGATAAAGTCTTACCTCGCGATAGTCACCGCAGGCTGATCTTTGCAGGTTTCCGTACCACCATGGTCTTTGATTTGGAGCGCCAGGTCCGGGTATCCATTGTCGATCGCAACCTGATAAGGACTCTTGCGATTCCCGCCGCACAAACCGGGATGCGCGCCCTTGTCCAACAGCAGCTTGACCGTCTCACTCCTGCCGAAAGAAGCCGCCGCATAGAGCGCGCTGGTTCCCGAATTCCGATTCAGCTGGTTCAACATTGCGCCGCGATCGATCAACATCCCGGCAATCCCCGCAAATCCTTTCAGCGCCGCATCCTCCAGCGGCGTAGACCCATTCGGGCCAGTTAAATTCGGATCGGCGCCCCGATCCAGCAGAACACGCACAACGTTACTTGCCCCTGCAAACGCCGCTGCATCCAAAGGCGTGGACCCCGAGGGCAACGGAGCATTGACCGGTGCCCCCTTGCGGAGTACCGCGTCCGCCACACGCGCCTGATCTTTCTTTACCGCCGCATCCAATTCCCGCTGCAGGAATGGAGCCGCGAGGCGCTCCTTCGGCTCGGCATCCAGCAACAGGAGAGCGGAATCCTCTTTCCCCATACGAATCGCGTTATCCAAAGGGCCATAGCCGCGCTTATCGGCAATTTCGAGATTCGGATAGAATTGCAGCAGAAACTGAATAATCGAGTTGTGGCCCCGCCACGCCGCTTCGTTGATGGGCGTGGCGCCGGTTTGAGTATGCGGCTCATTGAGGCGCGCGCCATGCGCCAGCAGGATGGCGACGGAATCGAGAGACCCGCGCCAGACCGCGTCGTCCAGTGGGCTGGTGCCTTCCGCATCGCGAATATTCGGATCGGCCGATTTCCCGAGCAGAAGATGAAGCGCGTCGAGGCGATCTCCCGCCACCGCGACGTGCAGCGCGGTGCGTCCTCCGGGCCCTTTCGCATCGAGCTGAGCTCCTCCCGCAATCAAGACGGAAGCCAGCCGCGTGTTACCGGAACGGACCGCGTATTGTAGCGCGGTGTCGCCCTGACCTCCTACAGGCACGTTCGGATCCGCGTGCCGCGCGAGCAGCAGTTCGACGGCCCCCGTTTGATTGGCCACGACAATAGCGAAGCTGAGCGGCGTCTGCCCGACTCTGTCCGGCAGATCAGGATCCATGCCCGCAGTGAGCAGGCTATCTATCGTCTTCAGGTCGCCAGTGACTATCGCTCTGGTCAGCATGTCCCTCGCGTCCGCATGCAGGGAATGAGCCGAGAGCGCCAGCAGGCCGAGGGTCGACAAGCCACTCGAAGAAAGTATCCTCACAGCAGCCTCCGAATCAGGTTCTCATATTGATCCGGCTACTGCCAATAACATCGCCCTTCGGCCGCGCAGGCCGATTAACAATCGGCCGCAGATTGCCAATCTGCCCCACATGCCTGGTCAGCCTTTGGGGTCAATGATGAAGGTCGGAGCGAATCCCGCTGCCGGCGAATAGCTGCCGGGTCCGGAAGAAGAGACGTAGCTCGAGCAGCCCGCGACCTTGCCGAGGAATGCCTGCGGCTGCACGTCCACCTGCATCTCCTTGAATTCGAGATGCCCGTAGCTCATGAGCGGAAACACCGTGCGCGCCGGCTTCACCCGCTCCTGCACCACATACGGCGACCGCTGCGCTTCGCGGATCGCGCGCGCCCACGAGCCTTCATCGTGCTCGTAGCCGATGAAGCTGTGCAGATCGCTGTATTCGTCGTTCGGCCGCAGCACGAGCTGCTCGCGATTTTCTTTGATCCACGCAAGCAGATCTTCGATGGTCTCGTCGCGATGCTGCGTGCGCCCGGCCTTGACCACGCGGGTCCACGGCACATGTTCGCGGATCGCCTTACGCTCATTGATCGGGAATTTCGCCGTGAGCGTTTCATCCGTCAGCAGCGCGAACATCGCTTTCTTGTGCGAGAGCTCCGAGCGGAAGCTGTTCACGATGCAAACCTTGTGGTCGCGATACGCCTGCACCAGCGGATGATTCAGCGTGAACCGAAGCAGGAACTCCTGCGCGCTGATGCGGCGGTAGATCAGATCGATGTCGAACGCGCCGCTGCGCAGCACGCCGTTGCGGTATTCGAGGGCTTCGGGCGCAACCAGCTCGGTCTGATAACCCTCGGCGCGGAAGAAGTCCCGATAGATCTCGTATTCGCTGCGTCCGGTCGGATCGCGGAATTCCAGAATCCCGATATGCGGCTTGCCGGGCGCCGCGGGCGCCGGCTTCGCGCCGAATCCGCTGCCCGCAAACATCTTGTAAGCCTTGAGCAGCGCGCTCAGGAATGGCTTCTTGCCGCCCACGCGCGTGATGTTGTAGCGGCGCCGGAACTCCTTGACCGGAGGGCAATCATAGAACAGATCCGAGAGCCCTTCCGACCACGCCGCGCCCGTCAATGCGTCCGCGTTATACTGCATGACATGCAGCGAGCCGTTCTGGATCTGCAAATCGAGCTGCGCGGATACCTCGGCCATTTCGTATCCGGGATCGATGGCGGCCAGCATTTTTTCCGCAGGGAAAAGCTGCATGCGGGAAAGCAGTTGCGGGGATGCAAGCGCCGTGCGCAGCATCCGATCGACGGCCGAAATTAACGCTTCGCCGGTTTTGACCAGATTGTCGTACTGCTTCTGGGTGACAAAATTCGGCCGCAGGAACGGACAGAGCAGACGGCCGCCAGCCGAAAGCTGGCGCGCCTCCATCTCGTCTTGTAAGTTTTTCACCCACCGCAGGTCGCGGTAGGGCTCAGACTCGAGAATCCGGTGATACCGGGATATCGCCTCGTCTAACTGCGTCATTGTCGTTTCACGTTCCGTCGAGCCTCATCAGTATGACACAGCCGCCCGAATTTTGTCCGTTCGGAGTCTACTAAATCGCTCGCAAGTTACTGAAAATAAGTCGAATTATATCGCTGCATTAACCATGTATATGTGGTTGATCCGCCACAGTTTCACGGTCTTCCTGCAATTGATTGGATGCATCCCGCCATACAAAGGTTCCGTAAGCGGGGCCGACCGGCCGGTCAGAACGTCTTGTGCGCGCGGCCGATCAGCTCGCGCAGCCGGTCGAAGTTTTCGCTCCGTCCCGTCAGAAAATCGTCCGGGAATCGGCGATACGAAAGAATTTCGCCATAGACGCGGGGCGCGATTACGGCGTTGAGTCCAAGCCCGGCAAGATATTGCAGACGCATGTTCATGTCGTCGTTGATCTGGACTCCAGCGGTCATGGGGGCGAGATCCGCGGCCCGGCCGGCATAAGTCGCGAGCACATCGACGGCCGAGTGGAATCCGGTTTCACCGAGCGAAGCGGCGACCTGCGCATAGCCCGGCTGCCCAAGACGCCGCGCGAGAACATCGACGTCGATCGGTGACGTATCCGTTCTTCCGAGCAGCACCAGATCGTAGCCATCTCCGTTGAGATAATTGCTCCACACCGTGCCGTTCGGAAAGACGCTGAAAAACGTCGCAAGCTCGGTTCGTACCGTCTCTTCGTCACTTTCATAGATCGGCAGCCATTGCGCCGCCACGCCTCCCGGATTCAGGTGGCCGCGCACCATCTCGTAATATTCCTTCGAATAGAGCGTCGATGTCCCCTTCACCCACGGATGAATCGGATCGGTCGTAATAACGTCGAATTTTTCGGGAGTTGTCCGGATGTAATGACGCGCATCGTCGTAGACTACACGCGCGCGCCCGTCGCGCAGTACGTGGTTGTTCTCTTTTCCGAAGAATTCGTCGGAGGCCGGCGGAATTGACGGCTCGAGCTCGCAAATCGTAATGCTGGAAACTTCGGGGTAGGGCACGAACGATCCCGCGGTGACCCCGGCGCCGAAGCCAACCACAAGGACGGACTTCGGCGAGCGGCCCAGCAGCGCCGGCCAGTGGCCCATCATTCTCTGCAGGCGCATGTCGAGCAGCCCTGACGATGCTTCGGCCTTTCCGCTGACGTAAAAGAACCGGTCGTCGCCGCGCTGGGCGATGACGACGGATGCGTTAATGCCTTCGGCTACAAATGCCGCAGTGGTGCGGGACTCGCCCGCGACGCTTTGATCGCGCAGGATGGGCGCGATTCGGCGTCCATAGGCCATCGCCTGCCAGGGAATGCCGGATACTGTCGCCGAAAGGATCCCTGCCGCGGCGAGCGCTCCCCCGGCGTAAAGCGCAAGGCGTCCGACGGGAATTCGCGGGGCAATCGCGGCAATCGCGCCTGCCGCGGCCAGCCATACGAGCAGGCGCTCCGAGTTTTGCGTCCCGATGCCCGGAATCAGCAGCAGACTGAACAACAGCGCGCCGAGGATGGACCCCGCCGTATTGGCGGCATAGACCTCACCCGAAAGACGCGCCGGGTCTTCATGCTTGCCTGCCGCGGCCGCCAGCGCAAGCGGAAAACTGGCGCCCCAGAGCAGTGTCGCGGGCAGTATCGTGCGCAGGCAGCGCATCACATCGAAATCGAAATTCGCCCAGGGGTTGATCGACAGCCACGGATCGGCGGGCCAGTAGGGCAGCACGTACGCGAGAGTCCACGCCGCCCATGCGATTCCTCCGGCAAGCAGAACCTGGCAAAGCCCCAGCGCCATGGCCGGATTGCGCACGCGCCGCGCCAGAAACGAACCCGCGCCGCTGCCGCCGCACAGTCCGACAAGATACACCGCGAGGATGATCGAAAACGTGTAGACCGTCGGACCGAGCAACAGCGACAGAAGACGCGTCCACACGACTTCCGCCCCGAGCGCCGTCATTCCCGAAAAAGCGATGGCGACATAGATCAGCCGAGCGCCCGGCGCGCGTCGGGCCGGGGCCGGCTCGGTGGCGCCCGATTGGCTGCGGACACGCTGCGCGAGCAGGTATGCCAGCCCGGCCACCACTGCATTAATCGCCGCGGCAACCCACGTCGCCGTGGCCATATCGTAAACGCGCAGCAGATAGAAACCCGCGAGCACACATCCCGTCACGGCGCCGGCGATGTTCGCGCTGTAAAGGAATCCCATCCAGGAGACGCCTGTCGGCGTCGTTTCGGCCCATCGTGAAATCGCGGGCAGCGACGCGCCCATCAACACTGTCGGAGGCAAGAGGCAGACCGCAGCAGCCAATCCGCGCAGCACGATGCCGAAGAGTCCGGCAGTCGTGCCGGCCGCATAGATTCGGCCGACCAGCGGCACGCCGGCGAG
>DASZLP010000157.1:0-2973 GCA_035552355.1 Bryobacteraceae bacterium
GGTGGACGCGCTGTCGTTCATCGCGCATCGCGCGGTGGCGGAGAACCGCGGGCGGGCGATCTGCGGCAAGCTGAAGGACCTGATTCCGCGGCAGTTGTTCAAGATCGCGGTGCAGGCGGCGATCGGCGGGCGGGTGATCGCGCGCGAGACGATCAGCGCGCTGAGCAAGGACGTGACGGCGAAGTGCTACGGCGGCGACATCACGCGGAAGCGCAAGCTGCTGGAGAAGCAGAAAGAGGGCAAGAAGCGGATGCGCCAATTCGGCAAAGTCGAGATCCCGCAATCGGCCTTCCTGGCGGCGCTGAAGATGGATGCGTGAGGGGATCAGGTATCTAGCAGTTCGCGGACCTTCCCGTTCCAGGCGAGCCTCATGGCGGCGGGGATGTCCTTGCCGCGCAGGGATTCAAGCAGGTTGGCTGTGAAACGCGGCCTGTAGCGCGATCCGACAATTGCCAGCGCGTCGATCAGCCATTGTTTGACCGACAGGAAATTCATGTCATGGCCTTGGCCAAAATAGCGGCGGGCCAGGGCCCGTGCCTCGGCGCCGGGCACAGCTTCTCCATGGAAGAACAGGTAGTCTGTCAGGTTGTGCCGCAACACCTTGTTGTTGAAGGTCGCCTCGACGCGCGCCCGGTCGATCGGGCGGTCGGTCACCTCCACGGCGAGGATTGCCGTATCCCCTGATCGGATGGTGATGTCGCCACCGGCCTCGGAAGCGCGGTCGGAGACGTTGATGCCCTGGTAGTCGATCTGCCAGTCGAGCGAGAAGGCCTCCCGAATCGTCTGGAACATGGCCAAGGTCAGGATCACTGGGAACCTGCCGCCGCTGGGAACCTGAAGCAGCCCTTCAAGGAGCGTTTCGTATTGTTCCAGACTCAATCGTTGCACGTGCAACAACGCGATATTCGAGGCATCGCGCAGACGGACGAAGGCGTACAGAAGGTGGCGCAGATAGTCTTGCGCAGCCGCGGGGTCCGCTTCGGCAAGAGCATCGATGAAGCTAAGCAAAGCATCGAAGCCGGCTTTGTCACGCAGGCCGCCGCGGGTATCCGGCCTGAATGCTACACTGCGACGAAAGACCGACAGAAACGGCCCGCGCGATGCGGGAATCTCGTGCGCCTGCAGGAATGGATTGACCACCGTCTCATCAAGGCTGCGCCCATTATACGCCGAGTCGCCTTGATTTGCGTAAGGCAAGTGGACGTCGATCTGAGGATCCAGGCACCGGGCTATGCAGCAGCCGATCAGTACCTCGCGATAGGCCTGGGTAGCCGAGCGCATGAGCAGTTCGGTTGCCCGGATCAACGCCGGGGGCATGAGGGGAGGCTGATCGGATGCGAAGTCGACCTCGGCTCCCGCAAAGCTCGTTTCAAGCAGAATTGCGGCGGCCCGGTAGTCCAACGAACGCGGCATTCAGCATGCCTTCAATAGTTCATCCACACGCATTCCTGACGGATCCGCTTGATGGAGTGGCAATGCTTCTCATCAGCGTCGTGCCGCCGCCACCCCTTGTACAGTCTGTCCATCAGGTCGCAGCGATACCCCGAAATCGCCGCCCTCCCCTGCACCCGATGCAGCGCCTGAGCCAACTCGCGATGCTGCTCTTCGTCCATTTCGAAGCCATACGCCTTGCTGTCGCCGCGGGTCTCGTGCAAATAGGGCGGATCGCAATAGAATAATGTCTCAGGACCGTCGTATAGCCTGATGACATCGATAGCCGGCCGATTTTCGATTTGCACCCGCAGCAGCCTGGCACCGATTTCACTCAGCCCTTCGATGCCGCCAAACCAGCGAGAGATGACCCCCGACATGCCGGCGCGGCTGGTGTTCCTGCAGTTCGCCCAACGCCCCAGCGTGGCCGTCTGCGCGAGGCCGGTGCGCGCCTGCCGCGCCCGCACATAGAAGCGGCGGGCTCTTTCAAGCCGGGAAATCCCGCGGCCGGAATCGTTGACGGCAATATAGAATTCCTCGCGCGAAAAAGGTGTCAGCGCAATGAGCTGGGTAAGACCCTCCGAGTCGTCCCGCAGGACGCGGAAGAAATTGACCACGTCGCCGTCGATGTCGTTATAGGTTTCCACCGGCGATGGCTCGCGGTTGAGCAATACCGCAGCGGAGCCGGCGAAAGGCTCGCAATAGTGATGCGCCCTGGGCAGCAGCGGCGATAGCCATTCCAGGTGACTGAACTTGCCGCCGTACCAGCCGAAGACGATGCGCTTCCGGGCAGCGCGCCGCGACCTGATCTCGGGCTGGACGTCGGCAGTCGCTCGATCAAGGTAGATTGGCGACAGGCCCCGCCTGCCGGTCATGACAGCCATACGCTCCGCTTCCCCGATTCGCTCCGCAGAGTCTGACGGAACTGGAGCGCAACTTCCAGCGCTGGTTGGTTCACGCCGGGGACCTGACGCAGTGGGCTCGTCCGGCAGGCCCGCATCCCAAAAAGATAGCTGCATGAAGAGCATCGCTGGCTGAAGCCAGGTACGTTGCTCTGCGAAGGCTTAACAATTCGCCAAAATGGCGCGCCGATGTGGCCGCCGCCGGAAACGCCGGCGGCGGCCATAAGGTTACGCCGCGCGGAGCAGGCCAAGCTGCGTAAGCGCCGTTACGCCGTCGTCCAGACCGACCTCCGACACGATCTTCCCGCCTTGAAGCTTCAGGACGGTGGTTCCGGTGAACCGCATTTTCCGCCCCGTGGCGGCCGGCAGGGCTCCCACCAGGAAGTCGCTGAAGGCGGGACCGGTATGCGTTCCGCCGCCCTCCCAACGGCCGACGACGTAATCGCCTTCGGCGATCAGATCCGCGGCACCCCAGAAATTGAGATCGGGAAACGCCGCGCGGAAGCCGGCCATGAACGCCTTGATATCGTCCCGGCCGCGGCGCGGCGCATGCAGCGAATATTGCAACAGCATGTCGGGCGCCGCCAGTTCGTCGACGATGTCCGGGTTATATGTCTCGCCCCAGAAGTGGGTGAACCAG
>DASZLP010000158.1:0-2352 GCA_035552355.1 Bryobacteraceae bacterium
GCTGCCGAGGACCGGGCGGGCCTCCACCGGCGAGTAACCTGTCGCGTAGATGACAGGCAGAAAAGGATCTTGCTCGCGACAGCACTCCGCGATCTGCCATCCGTCGATTTTGCCCGGCAGCCTGATGTCGGTGACAAGGACGTCCGCGACGCGCTGGCGGCACCAGGTCAGCGCCTCCTCTCCGTCCGCCGCCTGAATCACGTCGAAGCCTGCGTCCCGGAGCGCCTCGACCACGATTTCCCGGATCAGGGGATCATCCTCAACGAGGAGTACGCGCACCGTCTGCTATCCTCAAAACGTTGATATCCTGATGGAATCTGAACGGCTAGACGGCGGAGATGTTCCGCCCGCAGGGCGCTCGAACGACGGCGTCAGCCCATCGCGACTGGCTGGATTCTAGCTGTCGGCCGAAGCCCTCGGGCCGCGCCGCCGATTCCGCCGCGGCGCTTAGGCCGCGACCGCCTACGAACGCGAAGAGAAGCGCCGCCAAGGAAGAGCCGCAGCCCGGAGAACGCGCGAGCGCCGCCAGAAGTCTATCGACAAGGCACAAGCGGCGTTCGACGCGGCCGAGAGCGAGCACGCGATCGAGCCGCCGCGATCGAAACTCGACGGGAGGCCGTCGACGAGGAGTCGAGAGCCGAGGATGCGTAGTGGGTTAAGGAGCGGGCGCGGCTGCATTGGCCACCTTGAAGCACGCGAGAGAGTAACAGATTGGAAGTCGACCGCCCGTAGAAGGTGAAAGCCGTAGCAAGACTTTCCCCGGGAAACACATCCTTCAGCCATTGTGCCGGCCGTTTGAATCTGGTCGTCTGAGTGCATTAATTTTCTTTGTAGAATTCGGTCGGTGGCGTCGTGAATTTCCAAGTCTCCGTGTTGAAAGTGCTGTCGAGCTACCCGAATGGGCTAGCCAGCCATGCCGACCTCAAGCGGGATCTTGCGATTTTGGCGACCAGCGGTCCGGACTGGGCACGCTACAGCAGGCGGCTCGCCGCCGCGTTTTCTTCTCTCGATGTCTTTTCGACGGGGATGGTGCAGATCTACTCGTTCGGTTGGCGTCACGGCCAAGGGTTCGATAGCACTCGAGATGATGGAAGAGGCCGCGCGGAAGATCCCAGACCACGCCCCCGCCTCCTTACCGTCTGTTTTCGAAGCCGGCCCCGAAGTTGCCGCGCCCGAAATCAATTCTGCGGCGGAATTGGTCGCATTGGAGAGGCCGGTCGATCGCCGTCCAGTGTTCGTCGTCATTGAAGGCGGGCGCAGCGCAGCTGCTTAGCAGAAGCATCTGTCTCGAAGCGCTGCATCTGTTGAGGGCGCGGCTTCCGCGTCAACCAGCGCTGGAACCCGGGCAAACCTTGGGGTTACTTCCGCAGCAGCTTCGAGACTTCCCATGCGCTCGCTTCTGCCATGAAGCTACCCGTCGAAAGCGCCGCCGCTGGTGCCGATGGTCGGCTCCCGTCGCACCGCGGCCTTCAGGCCCGGGGTGGAAAGGCCGATCGCCTGCCGCCAAGGATTTGAAACATCCACCGTCTCTCGTGAAAACTCCGCTCTTTGGTCAATCGCGGGCCGGCGCCATCGGTTCCCCCAGGGATTCGAACTTAGAAAGGTGTTCGGCGTTGTTGATTCGAGTATCCCAAGCGCGGACAGGCGATGGCTGCCAAGACGATCAAACCGACCAAGGCCGACCTGACGATCGCAAGAGCTGTCGCGCGGCATACCAACCCAAGCACCGAGATCGTCGCCCGGGCGCTTACCTGGGGGGCGGACGAAAAGATCCTGCTGGCGCTCGCGACGATCGGATGGGTGGCAACACTCAGGGGTGACGAATCCATGCGCCGCGCCGGCAACCACGCGCTTCTCGTCACTTTCGCTGCATCGCTGTTGCCGCACGCCTGCAAATCGGTCTTCGATCAGACCCGTCCGGACCGCAAGACCGTTATCGGTCACCTGAATGGCGTCTCGCTTTCCGGGAAGCGCGAGGACGCCTTTCCCTCCGGACACGCGCTTCATATGGGCGCGCTGGCTTCCGCCGCAGGCACCCTACCGCCGGCTCCGCGGCGCGCGATCCGGGCGTTCGCGATCGGCCTTTCGCTGACGCGCATCGTGGTGATGGCGCACTGGACCAGCGATGTGATCGCAGGATTCGCCGTCGGAGCTGCGCTGGAGCGCGCCCTGCGCCTATGGACCGGCTATCCTCTCAAATCCGGGAAGGAGGACGAACATGCCCATTTTTGAGGATCTGAAAGAGTATGCCGAACGAGGCAGCGGTTTGCGGCGGCCCGGCAAGCGATTGGTTCCCGACCTGGTCCGCGAAAGGAAGCCGCGCGCCGTTCGCTTCAAGGACGATGGGCTTAT
>DASZLP010000159.1:0-4635 GCA_035552355.1 Bryobacteraceae bacterium
GAGCCTTCGTGCAAATAGCCCGCCACCGCGACGGTATCGATTCTCGTCATACCGATCTCTATCATCGAAAATCACCTCGCGATTTCGAATCGGCCGTCGTGGCCACCTGCTTCTGCAGGCTTCTCGCCGGAGCGAATCCCGAATCCAGCCACGATCGCGGTGATACATTCGCGACGATGAAGTTCTGTGTTCTTCTGCTTGCCGCGGCTCTCAGCCTTCATGGCCAGGAAACCGAGAACTTTGCCGGTATCGGCCGCGATTACGGCCGCTCCATGACCATCGCCCGGCAAGGCATCGTTGCCACCAGCCAGATTCTCGCATCTCAGGCCGGGGCGCAGATTCTCGCTCGCGGAGGATCGGCGGTGGATGCCGCGATCGCGGCGAACGCGGTACTCGCCGTCGTCGAGCCCATGATGAACGGGCTAGGCGGCGATTGCTTCGCCATCTATTGGGACGCGAAAACCGGCAAGCTCACGGGCATCAATGCATCCGGCCCGGCTCCGCGCGCGCTCACTCCCGCGTTTCTGGCCGGTTACGGCATTCGCGAAATGCCGGTGCGCGGAATCCATAGCGTCACGGTTCCCGGAGCCGTCGATGGGTGGGCCACGATGCACGCGCGTTTCGGCAGGCTTCCCTGGAAAGAGCTGTTCGAACCTGCAATCGCCTACGCCCGCCAGGGTTTTCCCGTTACCGAGGTCATCGCCGAGGCGTGGGCCCGCGGGGCCGATCGTCTGAAATCGGATAAAAATTCGATGTCGTTGTTTCTACCGGGGGGAAGACCGCCAAAAACAGGCGAGCTGTTCCGCAATCCGGATCTGGCGCGCGCGCTCGGTATCCTCGCCGAAAAGGGCCGCGATGCGTTTTACAAGGGCGAAATCGCCGAAGCCATTCTCAAAACCTCCCGCGGCCTGCGCGGCGCCATGACCGCGCAGGATCTGGGCTCTTTTGAGTCCGAATGGGTCGAGCCGATTTCCATCGATTACCGCGGCTGGAGGGTGTATGAGCTGCCGCCCAACGGCCAGGGCATGGCCGCGCTCGAAATGCTCAATCTCATGCAGACGGTCCCCGCCTCTCCCGCCGGGCCTTTGTCCGCCGCGGAGATGCACCTGCGCATCGAGTCGATGAAGCTCGCCTATTCCGACCTGCACCGCTACGATGCGGATCCGCGGTCGAGCCGGGTACCGGTCAAAGAGTTGATCTCGATGCCATATGCGCGAAAACGGGCCGCGCTGATCGATCCGGCGCGCGCCAATTGCAAGGCCGGGCCTGGCCAGGCCGTCCCGAGCGATACGACTTATCTCACGGTGGTGGACCGGGAAGGAAATATTGTGAGCTGGATTCAAAGCCTCTCCGCCGCCTGGGGTTCGGGCATCGCGGTCGAGGGCATGGGCTTCGAACTCCAGAACCGCGGCGCCGGATTTACGCTGGATCCGAAAAGCCCGAATGTTCTCGCGGGCGGCAAGCGTCCGTTCCACACCATCATCCCGGCGTTCATGGAGCGCGGCGACGAGCACATCGGTTTCGGCATCATGGGCGGCCCGAACCAGCCGCTGGCGCACGCCCAATTCGTGTCGAACGTGGTCGATTACGGCATGAACGTTCAACAGGCGCTCGAGTCGCCGCGTTTTACCAAAGCCAACGCCGCCGGCTGCGAATTGTCCATCGAATCCCGCGTCCCGCTCAGCACTCTCCAGCAGCTTTCCGATCGCGGCCATCAGATCCGGATACGCCGCCCCTACACCCAGGAAATGGGTCGCGGACAAGCCATCCTGCACGATTCAAAGACCGGGATCAACTATGGGGCGTCCGGGCCGCGCGCCGACGGCGCAGCCGTTCCGGAGCCCATTAAGTGAGCATGGCGCCAACCGAACCGCCAGGGACGTAGCCTTTACACTGAAGTAATTACGTCAATCTTGCGGCGCCGTGGCGCGTGCGCGCTGGTGTTTTTCTTGTCCGCTGTTTTTTGCCGCGCGCAAACGGCGCATCAGCAGATTGAAAAGCCTGTAGACCAGAACAGCGCCCATTTTGCGAACGTGTCGAAACAAATTTGGGACTACGCCGAGCTGGGCTATCACGAAAAGAAGAGTTCCGCGCTGCTTCAGCAGGAATTGAGGGGATGCCGGATTCCGCCTGGAGAGTGGAGTCGCCGATGAGCCGACCGGGTTCGTCGCGACTTACGGTGAAGGCAAACCGGTAATTGCGATGCTTGGGGAGTTCGATGCGTTGCCGGGCTTGTCGCAAGCCGCGGCGCCGGATCGGAGTCCGGTGACATCGAATGCGCCAGGACATGGATGCGGGCACAATCTGCTGGGGTCAGGAGCCGCGCTGGCGGCGGAACGGGGACGATACTCGTTTGCCGAAGTCCCAATTTGTTAATAGAGTGAGTACGTGAGTACTTGGAGACTATGCTCCCCAAACGCGCTGCTTACCACGGCAAGATCGTTCGCGACCGCTGCGGCCATTGTGATCGGCTTGCTGGATGGCGTAATCATCCGGGCGCAGACGGTGTCGCCAGCCTTGAGATTTGAGGTCGCTTCTGTCAGACTGACGCCGCCCCCGGATGGAAGAACTCTAGCGCGTCGACTATCGGGGATTCCCGGACCCAACAACAATGACCCTGGGCGGTTTTCGGCTCGAGTCAGCCTCTTGAGCCTCGTTCTCACGGCGTACGGTATTCCGAGCTATCAGCTGTCTGAGCAGAAGGATCTCGGCTTGATGCGGCTCGACGTCGAAGCCAGGATGCCGGTCGACACCACGAGGGAGCAGTTTAACCTGATGCTGCAGAATCTGCTGGCTGATCGCCTCGGTCTCAAAGTTCATTGGGCTAGCAAGACAATCGACACATATAACCTGGTGCTGGCGAAAGGGGAACCGAAGCTGAAGCCGGCCGAGCCCGATTCATCTCCAGAAGACGACAAGGCTTCAAAAAACGGCTCTCCTCCCCCGCTTGGAATCAGATCGAATGGGTTCCCCATCCCACCAGCAGGAAATGGTTCATGGTTTGCACAAATGCCGGACGGCAAAATCGGCATGCGCGGGCACAATCAGACGATTTCGGAGTTGATCCGGGAGATTGGCGTGCGAGCCCTCGATGGTCCGGTGACGGATGCCACCGGTCTTACGGGCAAATACGACTACACAATCTTCTGGTCCATGTCGGCAAATACTGCGGCTCTCAATCCACTGTCGGCCGCTGAGCCCGATGGTCCGAGCATATTCGACGCGGTTCAGGACCAGCTCGGGCTGAAGATCGAGAAGATAAGGGGCCCGGTCCAGGTGTTGGTCGTCGATCACGTGGACAAGGAGCCGACGGCGAATTGATCTACGGTCCCAGAGTTTCTCCGATTTTGGTCTCGGCCCAGGCTCTCCCCACTACATTCCCGGATGAACCATTAGCCGTCGCCGTGAAAGACTACATGCGGACGAACCACGTCAAAGGCACACTGCGCTATTACGGAACGCCGGCCGAGGAAGGCGGCTGGGGCAAGGTGTACATGATGCGCGCGGGCTTTTTCAGAGATGTAGATGTTGTGCTGCACTGGCACCCGGCCGCAGCGAACTCGGTGAACAACGGCGGGATGCTGGCGGTCGCGACGGCGAAGTTCCAGTTCCACGGAATTGCTGCGAACGCCGCAATGGCGCCGGACCGCGGCAGATCCGCGCTCGATGCCGTGATGCTGATGGGCAATGGCATCGAGTTTCTGCGCGAGCATGTGCCGTCAAACACGCGCATCCACTACATCATTACCAACGGCGGGCAGGCGCCGAACATTGTGCCGGAGACGGCGGAGATGGAACTGGGCGCGCGGAGTCCGTATTTGACCAGCCTCAACTCGATCTGGACGCGTATTAACAAAATCGCTCAGGGTACGGCGATGATGACGGAAACGACGCCCGAGGTGCGCGACATCAGCAGCGTCGCGAACATCCTGCCGAATGACGCGCTGGCGAAAGTGGCGCAGAAAAATCTGGAAGAAGCGGGCGGATTTCGGTATACGCCGGACGAAATGCGCTTCGCCGAGGAACTGCGGAAATCGCTGCCGGAAGGAGCGCGTCCCGACCTGCATTCCATCGAAGCGATCGAGCCACTGAAGCCCTTCGATCCCAATGCGCCAAGCGCGTCAACCGAGGTGGGCGACCTCAGTTGGAACGTGCCGACCATTGGATTCAGCGCGGCGACTTTCGTGCCGGGCGTGGCTCCGCATACCTGGCAGGCGGCTGCCTGCGCGGGCATGACCATCAAACAGAAGGGAATGGTGGCGGCGGCAAAGGCAATGGCGATGACGGCGGCCGATCTTTTCGCGAGCCCTCAACTGGTGGCGGACGCGAAGGCGGACTTCGAGAAACAAATGAAAGGAAAGAAGTACGAGAGCATCATTCCGCAAGGGGGGAAGCCGCCGATCGATTACCGGAGCAAATAAGACCTCGCCCCGGGCTGATCCGGCCATGTTGGCGGCGATCGCCGATATAATTGATGGAAATGGACGTTTTTGAAGAAATCGTCCGGCTTCGCGCTCTGGGCCAGAAATGCGCTCTCGCCACCATCGTCGAGGTCCGCGGCTCGATTCCCAGCTTTGAAACCGCCAAACTCCTGGTCCGCGAGGATGGCTCCATGATCGGCACCATCGGCGGCGG
>DASZLP010000160.1:0-57166 GCA_035552355.1 Bryobacteraceae bacterium
TGTCTTTGAGGCGGCGCTCATCCTTGAAGGCGTAAGAGCCGGGCTCGGCCTTCCATGGGGGCATATAGCGAGAGGCAGTCACCGCGGCGATCAGCCTCGCCTTCTTCGCCACGTCCTGATACGACAACAACGAGAACGGCGCGGCCTCGCCGGGACGATGGCATGAAGAGCAGTTGTTATAGATAATCGGCGCGATCTGCTTGTTGAAAGTGACCGGCGTTTGTGCGGCCGCGAACGGCGCCGCGAGAATGAATATGAATGTAACGTTTCTCAAAATACGAATGCGATTCCGCCGCGAATGGTTCTGGGAGTATTGAGCAGCAGAAACCGGTCGCCGCCCGAGGTCACCAGCGGCAGGTATCCCTGGGCGAGAAGATTGCGCAATTCCGCCGAGGCTTCCATGCGCCACGGCATTCGCGGAATCACCGGCATCGGCTGTCTCACTACTACGTTCAACCCAGGTTCGGGCCGCGCCGACTCGGTGGAAAATAACGGACCCGGCGTAGCCGACTGGTAATCGGTCCACTGATAGCTTGCCACCACGCGCGTGCCTGTCGCTTTGAAGCCGCCGGATACCCGCAGCGTCACCGCCGGGCGGCTGCCGGCCACCAGTGTCTTCCGCAGATCGTCGGCCGTATTGATCGCTGTTTCGCCGGTACGTGGGGCAAGGACTCCCTCCGAACCATACATCAGCGTGACCTTATAGTTGTCCCCAAGATCCTGCGTGACCGACGCCGTATACCCGTAGCTGTCGAATTTGCCTATGTTGAACAGCGAGCTGTTCGAGAAAAGGTCCGGCATCTGGTCGCCGGGAAAGATCGCGGCATCATTGGAAGCGAGGGTCAAAGTCGTGTTCAGGACGCGCTCGTGATAACCCGCCAGGCGGTATTCGCGCGATCCGAAACGCTGCGAGACGCCCAGCTCGAAATCATCGCCGCGCTGCACCTTCGCGTGACCATCCAGCAGGGTCACCCGCGGAAGAGCGGCCACTGCCGCGAGATCGCGTTGCAGGTCCGCGCCGCCGTCGCCGGGCGCTGTTCCGAGCTCCGGACGCGCATTGCCCGACGTCCAGGTGAGATCCACCTTGCCGTGCGGCAGCGCGTAAATGAGCTTTCCGTACGGGCTGAAGTAATGCAGGCTGTCAAGGAACGATACGTTGTCGAACGCGAAGCCATACTCCATTTGCAGGGAATCGGTGAGCTGCGTCTTGTCATCGAAGCTCATGCCGACGGTGCGCAGCGCGGGCAGCGGTCCATCGCCCTGCGGGCTGCCGATGAGACTCTGGCCGACGCGCAGGGGCACGAAGTACTGCCGCATCGTCACGGAGACTTCGGGTTTGACGCCCCCGATCAGCTCCCGGCTGTAAGTCGTGCGTATCGCCGCGGAGGGGGCGGTCGAACCGGAAGCGTATCCCACGTCGCCGGCCACCTGCAGATGGTTGCCGCCATAGACCGAGGTAGCGAACGCGAATTGTGTCCCAAGATCCGCCTGTCCGTCGCTGGCGACAGAGGCGCCGTCGCTGGCGGAAATCCTGACCATCCCGCGGGAGTCGCTGAACAGGTGGGAAGGCTCGCCGGGCGCATCCGTGCGCTGCTGCTGGGCCGGAAGAATGCGGAGCACCGGACGTGTGATGCTGTCGGCGCGCAGCGCCCATTTCCAGCTGTCGCTCATCAGGCTGCCGCTGACTGGCGTGGTTGAAACGATCTGGACGGAACTGAACACGCGCGAGAGGTTGATTTCGAGCAGGCTCCGCATGCCGGGCCTGATCTGGATGCGCTCCTTGATCGCCGGGACGAAGCTCGAAAGAGAGACGTTGACGGAGTAGAGGTCCGGCAACAGCTCGCCAAACGCGAAGCTGCCGAGCGCATCCGTCGCGGAGCGCTGCAGCAGCACATCCTGGCGGTTATAGAGGAGAACGACGGCGCCCGGTTGAGGCTTCCCGGCGACATCGGTGACGAGGCCGCCCAGCTCACCCGAGAAGCGAACAGGCGTTGCACCCTGCGCAACGGAAGCTGTGAGGAGTACTACACCTCCAAGCGAGAGAACCGGGAGAGCAAGCGATAGAACCGGGAGAGCACCCACAGCACTTACTGCTTGGTGAGCCAGGACCAACCACGACGGGCGTAATGCCTTGGCGCCTCTCATGTTCCCGCGACTTTTTCCTGCGCGCACAACGTGCCGCCCGAGTGGCGGCCTGTGCGCTTCCGACTTTCAGCTTACCGTAAAATTCTGCTGCTGCTGGACCGTCTGGTTCCGGTTCTTGTCCGTTGCCTTGACCCTGATGGTATACGTGCCCGCCGGCAGCGAAGCGAGAGGCAGAAGCTTCTCGATCGTCACCTGGCTGGCCGATGAATTTGCAATACTTCCGAGATCCTCCGAGTCCTCCATGATCTTGTCGGCGGATCCCACCTTCGTTATTTCGTACTCCACGGTCCCCGCCGGCTTTTGTGTCTTTTCGTCCGGACCGAAGTTATAGAGCTGAAGATAAATCCCCATCTTCTCGTTCTTCGCGAACTTATTGCCGATGCGCGGCCGGACCTTGGTATCGCCGATCGAGAACATTCCGCCACCGATGCTCTTCAGCGGAAGGCGCTCGATGGTGTCAGCGAGTATCAGCGAGCTCGACGCGAGCTTGTCTTCATCGAAATGGGGGACATCGAGCGCGACTTCATAATTGTTTAGATTGCCGGCCACCGTATCTTTCGCGACGATGTTCAGCCGATAGCGGCTCGGCGCCAGATGGACGGCTTCCTGATAAACGTAGCGCTGCTGCTGGTACTTCGACAGCATTTCGGGCGGTATGGGTCCGATCTCGAGCGGCTTTTCGAAAGTATCCACCGGGCGACGTGTCATGGTGCTGATGCGCCCAAGCAGGTTCACCGTCGCTTTGGCAACGCCGTCTTTCGTCTGGAACTGCAGATCCTTGTTCTCAAACTGCACAGTGATCAGCGCGGTGACGGAAGCATCTGTCACCCGCACATAGTCGATCACGACCTGCATCGGAAGCACGTTGTAGGTGATGCGCGTCGAGATCGCCTCTTCCAGATCCTTGAACTTGACCTTCGGGGCCTGCTGCAGCTTCGCGAACTGTTCGAGGCGGTCGAACTGGTTGTAGCTGGCCGGAGTGGCTCCCAGCGAGGCGCCCATGTGGGTGCCGTCGGAACGGTTGAAGCGGGCGGTCTTGTCGCTGAGGCCCATCTGCTCGGAGAGCGTAAGACCCGCGCCGGGAACATAGGTGAGGGCGTCTTTCTCGGACGGGTCCATCGTCATGTGATACTCGCCGGTCATCGTGGTGTCGACGAATTCGATGTTCACGTCGTTGCCTATGCCTTCGATGTAGCGATAGCGCCAGTCTTCAAAGGGGAATGTCGTGGTCTCGCCGCCGCCTTCGGCGGTTGGCCGTTCGTAAGTGCCGCCGGAGGGATGCTCGTCGCGCTCATCGGGCGGTCCAAAGGTGATGTAGATGCGCCCCCGGTCAGTCTTCCAGCCAGGGATGCCGGACGCGAAACGCTCGTTAGTGTACGCGATGCGGCGATAGTGCTCTTCCTTATATTCGTTCTCGACGGTGTCGGGCGTGGGATCGCGCCGCAGCCAGAACTGCTCGACAAACTGCTCGCGCTCCTCATCGGTGTTGAGTTGCCTGAAGGCTTTGCGCTCTTCGTCCGTGATGATGTAGGTAACGTCCTCGTTCAGCCACTTCTTCCACGGCGTTTCAAGTTCTTTCTTGAGAGCGGCTTCCTTCTTCTTAAGCTGTTTTTCGGTGAGTGGTTTGGCGACGGTCTCGCGCTTCGGAGCGTCTTTCTTATCTTGCGAGATCGCGGGAATTACGAGCAGCAGGGTGAGCCCGATGGATGAAGCCGAAGCCCAGAGAACTTTTCGAGTCATACTTTTCTATGCCCCCGGCCAGCAGCAGGATGATTTGACGATCTTCTTCGCCTTCTGCATGGTTCGGACCAGTACTCCGATTGTAACCTAAACGGCCAGCCCGGGAATCGCGTTTCGCTGCCCGGTTTCAACAGCCTGGGCGGTAAGTCGGGGGTTCCGTGGCGGGTTGAGAAGATGGGGCGTCTGACGTGAAATTCCGGCCCGTGCGTACCTGCGCTTCACACCGCGCGCACGCGCTTTAACAGAATGCTGAACAGCTCTCGCACCGGTAACCGATGATTGCAAAGCCCAAAAAATCGTTTCCGAGCCGCGCGCGTCAGCAAGGCGCCTTTCGGTTTTTTCAGCATCCAGGCAGGTAGCTTAGAGAATTTCGAACCCGGCTCTTTAGATTCAGGAGGATGCTGAACGTTACCTGCCGAGCCCTTTTTCAGCAGCCCGTCAGTTTATGCAGGGCTTCCCGTCCCGCCGGTGGATGTAACCGGTCGCGCGGCGTCGCGCAGTTGCCGCACGATGTCGTGCGTCTGATGGACCTCGCGCAATTGAGATTTCAGGATGTCGTGGATGTCGGACGGCAAATCTTTACCAAGCGCCTCGCGGTAATTCTTCACCGCGGCGTCTTCTCCGCGCTCGGCCTCGGCGAGGATGGCGTAGCTGTTATCGCCCGTCAGCGCAGCCTTCAGGCCGATCCAGCCGCGGTGGATGGCGCCGCCAGTCGATCCGGATTTCGCCGGCTCACCGCCGATCCGCGTTACTTCGGCCTGCAGTTCCCCCGCGAATTCAGAGCGCTGGACGGAATACTTCAGGAACAGGGTGCGAATCTGGCCGTCCTGAATCTTTTCGGCGGCATCGCGAAATCCCTGCTGGGCGTCTTTGCATGTTTCGATGAGATCGTTTAGCGTGGAACGTACTTCGCTGAGGTCGGTTGCCATTCTCGAAGCTCCTTTCGGCGTTACGGAGCAGGCACCGGGCCGATGTGGAACGGGGCACTCTGTGGCGCGGGCTCTCAGCCCGCTCTGCCCGCACTCCTGCGGGCACCTGTGGAGAACCGCAGGAAATATCCGGCATGATGAGCGGGCGCCGCGAGTTCAAATCAGATCGGCAAACGATTTTCGCAGCTTGTAAAACCAGGCGTGGCCCAGCAGAAAGACCATGATCGATACGGCCGTCAGCCAGGCCATGGCTGTCCAGTCGGGCGCCCGTGCGTCGAGCAGCACCGCGCGATAACCCCGCACAAGCACGAAAATAGGGTTTTTCGTGAGCAGCCCGATGGCCGCGGCGGGAAGCTTCTCCAGCCTGGCTTCTTCATAGCAGATGGGCGTCAGAAAGAACCAGACGGTCAGCAGATAGCCGTTGATCTGCGCCAGATCGCGCACGAATACGCCGAGTGCCGCGAGAAACCAGCAGATCCCCGACGTCAGCAGAATCTGCGGAATCACGAGTACGGGCAGATAAAAAACGGTCGCGGGTATGTGGCCGCGCACCAGCAGCAGAGCCAGCACGAAGAGGATAATGCCGAAGAATTCGGTCACCAGCCCCGAGACGACGAGATTCACCGGCAGCGTCTCGACCGGAAATACCAGCTTCTTGATGAAGCTGCGATGTTCGACCATGATGAACGGCGCGCGTCCCGCAGCCTCGCTGAAGGCAAGCCACGGGAGCATCCCCGCCAGAAAGTAAACCGCGTAGCCGGACCGGCTGCTGTCATTTCCGAAGCGGCCTTGCAGCACGAGGCCGAAGACGAAAAAGTACGTCAGCATCAGCATCAGCGGATTCAGCACGGCCCAGAATGCGCCACCGAACGATCCGCTATACCGGCTGAGCACGTCGCGCCGGACCATCGTCCGGATCAGGCTTCGGCTCCGCCAGATCGACTCGAGCGGCAGGCGGAACGCGCGTCCAAAACTGCGCAACGCTCTTTTGCGAGCCACCGACTTGCGGTCGGTGATTCGCCATCCCCGAAGCGCCGCGGCGCCGTTTTCATTCACCTGAACGTCGATCAGGAGAAACGGCCATCCTTCGTCGTAGAACCACGCCACGTGCTCGCGCATGATCGACACATAGACGTTGTATTCGCCTGGTTCGGGCGGAAGCGCGATCGGGAGTGAGAGCGCGCAGCTCTCGGATGGCCCAAGCCGCACAGGCGTTCTCGGGCCGTCGACGACCAGCGTGCCCGTGGGCTCGTCAAAGAGATGAAATCCGGCGGCCCAGCCGTTCTCGGGGGACCAGGCTTCCGGCGTCTCGTTGACGATCTCGCATTCGACGCGCAGTTTATTGCCCTCGAGCGCGACGCGGCAGTTTCGGAACACGGCACTCATTGATATAGCCAGTCAGGCCAGCGTGTCTTCACCCGCCCGGACTTCCGCCCCAGCGCATAGATGCCGTCGCCGCGCAGCGTCCGATGCACGCTGTAGCGCTCCAGCAGATGATCGACCCAGCCGTGCTCCGGATGCGGCTCATCGAGAAACTCGCCGGTCTCGAGGCGCAGCACCTCGAATCCCGCGCCGGTGAGCAGATGCTGGATTTCCATCGGCACGTACTCACGATTGTGCCGCGCCTCGGCATCCTCACCTTTTTTCCGCGGACGAATGTAGGCGGGGAAAAAAGAAGGATGGTAGCCCTGCAGAACCGCCGCAATTGCCCGGCGCGATCCGAGATTCGGCGTAGTGAGCAGCAAATGGCCGCCGGCTTTCAGGATGCGATTGATCTCCGACATCATGTGCATCGGATCGCTGAACAGATGCTCGATCAGCTCACAGCAAAGCACGGTGTCGAACGATTCATCGGCATAGGGATAAATATCGCGCTCGGCGTCGAAGTGGTCCACATCGCACTCGAAGACTTCGCCGCTTTCGGAAACGACCGACTTGCGGTCGACTTCGCCGAGTTTGCCGTAATAGCAGCCGCGGACGGTTCCGTAGCCGAGCTGAAACCTGAGCGCCGGCGTGATCTGCATATAGGCGCCCATTTCCAGAATGCATTTCGACGCGTCGCCGGCAGGCGTCATCCCGAGCGTGTGGAGAAATCGCGTCTCATGCTGGTTCGCATATTCGTGCGCCTCAGGCGCAACCCACGTCGAGATATCATCCATCGCCACGGCGTCGACAAAGCGGGCTGGCTCGGGTTCCGATTCCGGCTCGGCGCATTTGGAATCGCCGCATGCGGGAGCGATGCCGTCGCGGAACCGGCTCAGAAAATCGACGTAACGATCGGCGACTCCCCCCCAGTTGCACTCCTTCGCGACCCAGCTCTTCGCCCGCTCTCCCATCGCGCGCGCCAGATCGGGACGTGAGACGAGAAGGCTCAGGTACTCGAAGATGAAGTCTTCTTCCCCCTGCGTGCAGCCGGCCGCTGTGGGGACTTTCAGACAAACATCGTCCGGGAGCTCGGCGAACGACCCCACATCGCTCACGATCACGGCCTTGCCGAGACCGAGCGCCCGCTGCAGACTTCCGGAAGTCTCGCCGACGGTCGGGTACCGCAGATTGAGCACGATGTCACAAGCACCGATGTAGTCGACGAACTTTTCAATCGGGGTGAACCCGAGGACGCGCACGTGCTCACTCAGACCGAGAGTGCGTATCAACTGCTCGACCGGAAACTCCGGATGCGGCTCGCCAACCAGAATCATCCGAACAGTGGGATCAAGCTTCACCAGCCTGCGCAGCGCACGCAGCGATTCCGCGACGCGTTTATAAGGTTTGAGATATCCGAACGCGCCAATCAAAGGCGTGTGCTCGTCGAGACCCAGCGATTGCCGCGTGGTGTTTCTTTCGGTCAGCCGAATCCACGCGCCATGCGGAATGGTCGCGATAGGTCCCGCGAAGCCCTGCGCGCGCATTTCCCCGGCCACGAATTCGCTATGCACGACCAGCCCTCGCGAAGCATCGAGCAACCGGCGTGTCATCGCGACCCCATCGTAATCCGGACCGACGGCGAGCGTGCGCGCCTGTCGGGCATATTCCAGCGCGGCGGGTCCGCCGTTGAGGTCGGCTTCGGCGAGATACGCGTCCCAATCGCCGCGCTTGATCGTGATATCGGCGATCAGGTGGTGAAGATTGGCCTCATGCATGACAACGATGCCCGGATGCCGCAGCGCGGTTTCATATGCGAATCCATGCCAGGGATTATTTCCGATGTGATAGAGCGCGACGTCGTGAGCGGAATGATCGCAGGAGCGATAATTCGTCTGGTCGAAAACCGAAACCGCGGCCCATTTCGACATTTCCGCCACGAGCGCTTCCGAGTAGTCGGCGATTCCGCTCTTCGACGGGGGCATCGGAGAGAAGAACGCGACGCGTAACAAATTCAGCGGAGCAGCTCCATCGAGAACTTGCCCATCGCGAGCGGAGCGCTGATGCGCAGCGGCGTCCGGGCGGCGTCACGCGCGAAGAATACGTCGATTTTGAAATCGGACGAGCCGGCGTTAATAGTGCAAGTCAGCTTGTCGGTCACGACCGGCACGGCGTTCTTATTGTTGAGCGTGATCGTCTCGGCGCCGCCGTAATCCGCGCGAATGGAGATCAGTTTTCCAAAAAGAATCTGCTGCGGGCCGGGCACGCGTCCCTGGCCCATCTCGCGCCGCGCGTAATAGACGTACGCCAGCGCGTCCTTCACGCAGGCGGGAACCGGGAAGTCGCTCTTGCCCGCGTCTTTCGAGACCGTCGTGCGGGTAGCGACGCTGCGATCCCGATCGATCGTTTCTTTCTCGTGCGCGGTGTGGCTGCCGTGCGATGTCGTGCGCTCGAAAGAGGTGGAGCAAAGATCGGCGGTGGTGCCGGAAACGTAGGTGTCTTTGACCGCGTATCCCGGCACGCCTGCGTCGATCGTCAGGCTCAGATTCCAGTTCGCGCCCGCGTGCTTCGCGTGCATGTGCGCTTCGCCGAGACTGATCCCGCTCGGGAAGGTCACCGCGTAGTTCAGATCTTCGTCGGCGAACGGGAAGCCGGTGGGGGCTGGATTCGAGGCCGGCGCGGCATGGATGAGAAGCGGCGACAAAGCGAGAATCAGGAGAGTTCTCATCTCTTGCGGCCTCCAGCGGCGGCCGTGGCGGCGCGATTTTTCCGCGGCGCGGCCTGGCGGGTAGCATTTACGACTTCCTTGTAAACGTCGAGTGTCGCGCGCGCGCTCTTCTTCCATGTAAACGCCGCGGCCCGCTGCAGCCCGAGCCGTTCCATGCGGCCGCGCAATTCGGCATCCAACAAAATGTCCTTCAGGGCGCGCGTGATTTCCGGAGTCTGGTAGGGGTCGAACAACAATCCGGCGCCGTCGGCAACCTCCGGCATCGAGGATGTGTTGGAGCAGGCCACCGCGCGTCCGCAGGCCATGGCTTCGAGAATGGGCAGACCAAAGCCTTCGTAGAAAGATGGAAACACGAAGCAATCGCAGGCGTTATAAAGCTCGAGCAGATTCTCGTCGCTGACGAAACCCGTGAAGTGGATGCGCGAGGCGAACCCGCAGGCGCGCGCCGCCTCGCGAACCTTCGGAGTGAACCAGGTTTCCTTCCCGGTGAGCACGAGATGATGCGTCAACTGCGGGCATTCGGTGAGCAGCTTCGAGAACGCCGCGATGAGGCCGATCTGGTTCTTGCGCGGCTGCAGGTCACCGACCGAAAAGATGAACGGCGCGTCGAAGCCCAGCCGGTCACGAACCGCCGCCTGCGCTTTTTCACGTCCGACGACGCGGAATTCCGGATTCGCCGCGTTCGGGATCACCCGCACTTTCTCAGCCGGGATGTCGTAGGCCCTCAGAATCGCGTCGCGCGAAAACTCGCTGACGGTCAGAATGCGTGCCGCGCGTCGAACCGTGCGGCCTACCGTGAGCCGAAGCTGCGACCGCCGGGTTCCGGTGAAGTATTCCGGATGCTCGATGAAGCTGACATCGTGCACCGTCACGACAGTCGGGATTCCCACGAGCAGCGGCGCGGTGTATTGCACGTGAATCAGGTCCGGGGAATCGGCGCGTATCCAGCGCGCCAGACCCCATCCCAGGCGGGCGTAGGGATTCGCCGAAACGTGCCGGATCCTGAACCGTTCGGGGACCCAGCGCTCAGCGCCTGGTGCCGAAAGATACGCAACAAATTCTGAGTGGCGATCGACTTCCGCGAACGCGCCCAGCAGGCTACGAATGTAAACTTCGTTGCCGGTGAGATGCCGCCCGATCGCATGTGCATCAACAGCGAAGCGCATCAGAAATTTCCAGTATATCCGTTAAGTCCCGAAACGTTCGTAAGTTGCAGATCAATATTCAGGCTTTCCCATACCGTTTGCCAGGAGTATTTGTCCTCGAACGTCCGCCTGCCCGCGTCGCCCAAACGTGCCCTTTCGGCCGCGTTGCCGGCCAGTTCCGAAAGCCGCGCGGCGAACGCCGATGGGTCGTCTTCAATCGCTATGTTGGCTCCATCCCGGGCCGCGAGACCTTCGGCCGCGAGCGACGTGGCCACAACACATCGTCCGGCGGCCCAGGCTTCGAGAATCTTCAGGCGCGTTCCGCTCCCGGCCCGCAAGGGCGCCACGACTATGCGCGCCTGGGCGATCTCCGTGAGGGCGTCTTCGACTGGCCCGGTAACTTCGATGGCCGTTTCGCCCGCCGAGCCGGCCGGCACCAGATGCCGGATGAACGCGTCATTCCTGCCCACCAGCCGCAATCGCAATTCCGGGCTGCGCATCCTCACCAACGGCCAGATTTCGCGCACCAGAAACTGCACCGCATCGATGTTGGGGTGATATTCGAAATTGGCGGTGAAAATCACCCAGGGCAATTCACGAAACCGGGGCATCTCGACGCTGGGGAGTGCGTTTGGATACACGTGAACCCGCGCCGCCGGGGCGATCTGCCGAACGCGCCGGGCATCCTCCTCCGACGCCGTCAGTATCGACGAATAACGCGGAAGCAACGTGGACTCCAGCTTTTGCGCTGCTCCTGCGAACCTCCGGTGGCCCAGTCGCACCAGTTTCTCGCCGCCCATGCCGGCGCATCGTTCGTGCAGCACCGATTCGATGTTGTGCAGGTTGAGGACTGTCCGGTTGCAGAATCTCTCCATCTGGTGAATATAAGGGGCGCACCAGAAGTGCTCGACAACGCCGAGGTCATATCGGCGGCCGGCGACGGCTTCTTCGATCTGCCGCTCGAATCCGGCGAAGCGATCGATAAGCGGCGGCACGCCACGGATGGAGCGGCGGGCGTTACGCGCGTAACGCGCCGCACGGCCCCGCCCGTGTTCAGGAAGGCGGATCGTATGTTGGTTTCGCACCAGCCCGGCCGGCAGGGCGGGAGCTTCGTGCAAAGACAGCAGGATCAGATCCACCGCCGCGAAGCGCGCGAAGAAGTGCACGAGAGAGGCTGTCCGAAATGCGCCACCGCCGTGCAGCGGATACGGAGCTTCGGGCGAAAGCATCAGGATCTGCATCTGCATGTGGCGCGGGCTCTCAGCCTGCGGGGTTTTTTGCGATTCCGGCCTTCTCTCACCACCTGCTTTAGACTCTCACGAACCGGCGCGCAGAACCGAAGAGTACACCGCGCGCGTCTCCCGCGCCGTGCGGCTCCAGGAAAAGCCGCTCGCCCGTTCCAACCCGCATCCGCGCAGAACGTTGCGGAGAAAAGGGTTCACGGCGACGCCGCGCATCGCTTCGGCGATCTCCTGGGGCGAAGACGTGTGGATTGCCGCGCCGCCCGCAACTTCCACCACCGCCGGATCGCGCGACGTAATCACCGGGGCGCCGCACTGCATGGCCTCGAGCACAGGCAATCCAAAGCCCTCGTAGTGCGTCGGATATACGAAGGCCAGCGCATCCGAATACAATCGCGGGAGTTCTTCGTCGGGAACCTCGCCCAGCAAATGCAGACCTTCACAGGGAGCGATCGACGCGAAGTCAGCGCGATTGCGGCCCGCGATGACCAGATCGGCGTGCGTCTCGGCGCGCGACTCGCGCCACGCTTCGATCAAACCCACGACATTCTTGCGAGGCTCCAGCGTGGCGACGAACAGGAAGAACGGCCTTTGCGGCGGAGAGGTTGGGGGCACGGGCCGAAATAGTGGCGATGCCGCCAGCGGAACCGCGCGCACACGACCGGCGGCCACGCCGAACCGGTCGATCACCTCGTGGCGCACCGATTCGCTGACGGTCAGGATCATCCGGGCACGGCGCAGGCGCACCAACCACGGCGTGCGCCGCCGCACGCGATCGGCGTCCGGGTTGTGGCCCTGCCACGCCGGGTCGCGCCATGGAGACAAGTCATGAATGGTCAGGACGGCAGGCGTCGAGCCGATGTACGGAACCTCGAAATTCGTGCCGTGGAAGACCTGCGCGCCCGTTTGCCGGATGGCATTCCGGATTCCCCACAGCCACCAGCGGCGCTCGGCGGCGCTGTACGCCTGGCGTCCGCGGAGCAGATTCGCGGGTGTACGTTCCGGCATCACGAATGGCTGGTCTGAGAGAAGGTAATAGGTGTCTTCGGGAAATTCGCGCGCGAGGGCGACGGAGAGCTCGGTGACGTAGCGTGGCAACCCGCCGGAGGAGATCGTCAGCGGCGTGGCATCGAGCGCGATCAGCACTTAGCTAAATTTCTTCGCAGCGTGGGGCAGGCAAGCTGGCAGCCTGCACCTTATTTATGCTGCAGTTCCCAGTCGTAATTCAAACGCGGATCGTCGTGCGGAATCCGCCCTTCGTCCGCGGGATTGTAGAAGCGATCAGTCGAATAGATCAACAGCGAAGGCCCCGCCGAAAGCACTTTATACCCATGGGCGACGCCCGGCGGAATGAGAATTTGCCAGGAACGCAGATTGCCCACATAAAGCGTGTTGCGCCGTCCGAAAGTCGGCGATTCCGGACGCAGATCGATCAGCGCGACCTGCAGCATGTTCATGACGGGCGTCCAGCAGTCGGTTTGCTGGCGGTGAAAATGAAATGCTTTGATGATGCCCGGATAGTTGAGGGCGGCGGAAATCTGGGTGGATTCCCGCGGGAACCCGGCCGCGAGGCCGATGCCCATGCGCTGCACTTCAAGAAAATAGCCGCGGTCGTCGGGCCATAAGAGAAGTGGCGCGCATTTCACGCCATCGATCAGCTTCGCCGAATCGGGAGCGAGAATGACATCGCCGATTCCCTTTTCGCATTGAGGCAGCGAGATCGTCGTCTCCGTGAGAGTCATGGGTGGCCCGCTTCCGTCTGGCGGCTGGAGGCCACCAGATTGGCTGCCCGCAGCAGCGACTCGAAGGTCCCGGCGTCAGTCCACCAGCCTTCGAGAAAGGAGAAACTCATCGTGCCTTCCCGGATGTAGGCGTTGTTTACGTCCGTGATTTCGAGCTCGTTGCGGTGGGAGGGCTTGCAGGTGTGGATCTTTTCAAACACAGTGGCGTCATACATGTAAATGCCGGTCACGGCGTATCTGGATTTGGGATGCTTCGGCTTCTCCTCGATCCCCGCGATACGGTCGCCGTTGAAATCAGCGACTCCAAAACGCTCCGCATCCTCGACTTCCTTGAGAAGAATGCGCGCGCCGCGTGACTGCTGCCGGAAAGCATCGACCGCGGACCGAATGTTGCGCTCGATGATGTTGTCGCCGAGCACGACGCACACCGGCTGGCCATCGGCGAAGTGCTCGCAGAGGCTCAGCGCGTCGGCGATGCCGCCCTCGCCTTCCTGATAGGTGTAGGCGATGTGCTTCAGGCCGAAACCCTTGCCATTGGCGAGCAGACGCAGAAAATCGCCCGAATTTTTCCCGCCGGTCACGACCATGATGTCGGTCACGCCAGCGTCGACGAGCGTCTGAATCGGATAAAAAATCATCGGCTTGTCGTAGATGGGAAGCAGGTGTTTGTTGGTGATTTTAGTGAGCGGAAAAAGGCGGCTGCCGGTGCCTCCCGCGAGAACGATGCCCTTCATGTGTAAAGAAATAGGATACTGTCCTCCATGGACCGATACAACTGGAGCGCCGTCGCCGAAGAGAAATTGAACCCTCTGCTGAGCCGCCGCTGCATCCACACGCCGCAGATGACGGTGGCGCGTATCTGGCTGGGCAAAGGCGCCGTGGTGCCCACGCACGAGCACGTGAATCAACAGGTGACGATGCTTGAAACGGGCACGCTCGAGTTTGAAATGGAAGGCCGCAGACTTGTGCTGAGGCCTGGGGATGCGCTGGTCATCCCGCCGCACGTTCCTCATCGTGTGGAAGCGCTGGAAGAATCAACGGCGACGGATCTGTTTACACCCGCCCGGGAAGACTGGATGCGGGGCGACGACGCCTATCTTCGCTGATCCCGCGTAAGCTTACGGATTCCGGCGTAACAAGCGCGGGCACGATTGCCGGCGCGGCGGGAGCGCCCCCGCCACGATATAAATCTGACGGTATGTGACATGTTGATCCATGGCTGACACCGACGACATCTTTGCCGCTCTCGACATAGCCCTCTTCGAGCGTCACGACAGGGGTCTCTTCACCCGCATCGGCAATGCCCCCGTATGGTGCCAGGTCCCCAACGACCTTACCGAAGCCTACCCGCTCGTCGATCTCTTCCTCTCGGACCTCGACGCCAACTGGACCGGCCAATCCGACATCTGGACCGAGCCGCACCCCACCGGCACGACCGAGCTCTATCTCCAGGCTGTAGCCTTAACGCGCGGCGAACGCCGCTTCCTCGCCATCCGCTCCATGCCCCAGGCCCTGTTCACTTACCAGCAGCTTGCCCACGACTTCCAACTGGCGGAACAGCAGGTCGAGAAGTTGAACCGCGAGCTTGCGCGCGCCACCCAGGCCAAGAGCGACTTCCTCGCTGCCATGAGCCACGAGATCCGCACGCCTCTCAACGCCATCATCGGCATGGCCGACGTTCTCTCCGGCACGCTCCTCACTTCCGATCAGCGCAAGTGCGTCGACGTCTTCCAGCGCAACGGCATCTCGCTCCTCAACCTGATCAACGACATCCTCGACCTCTCCAAAGTCGAGTCCGGCCGTATCGAGCTCGAATCCATCGATATGGATCTTCGCGACGTCATCTCCCGCGCAATCGAGGTCGTCGAGAGCCGCGCTGCCGGCAGGGGGCTGTACGTGCGCCGCACCATCGACCCCGGTGTGCCCGTCCATCTCATCGGCGACCCCGACCGACTGCGCCAGATCATCATCAACCTGCTCGGCAACTCGATCAAGTTCACCGACAAAGGCGGACTCGAAGTCCTCGTCGCTCTCGACCCCGCCTGTGGCGCGGGCACTCCTGCCGGCATCTTAAACAAAACAGTCCGCCTCCGCTTCGGCATTCGCGACACAGGCATCGGCATTCCCGAGGACAAGCTCTCGCTCATCTTCGAAAGCTTCACCCAGGTCGACGCCTCCACGACGCGCAAATACGGCGGCACGGGACTCGGCCTCACGATTTCAAAACAGCTCGTCGAGCTGATGGACGGACGCATCCGGGTCGAAAGCGCGCTCGGCGCCGGCAGCACCTTTTACTTCACCGCCGGGTTCGGCGTCCAGGAAGATCAGTCCGAAAAATCAGAACCGGTCCCGAACGCCCCGGTGGCGGACCTGGCTGGCGCCCGGATCCTCCTGGCCGACGACTCCGAAGACAACCGCTACCTCATCCTCTCTTACCTGAAGCACTCCCAGGCCGCCATCGACATCGCCGGGAACGGTGAAATCGCCGTCCGGAAATTCAAAGCGGGAAAGTACGACGTCGTCCTCATGGACGTCGAAATGCCCGTCATGGACGGCACGCAGGCGACAAAAGAAATCCGGCGCCACGAAGCCGAAACAGGCGTTGAACCGACTCCGGTTCTGGCCCTGACCGCCCATGCCTTCGCGGATATGGCCGCCCGCGGCATCAAAGCCGGCTTCACGGCCGTCGTGACGAAACCAATCCGCAAAGCCACCCTTCTTGAAGCCCTGGCCGCTCACACGCCGAACAGGAGCATCGAGTCGCTGTCGGGCGGCCCCAGGACCCTCGTCGCCATCGAACCCGGCATGGAAGACGTCGTTCCCGCCTATCTCGCCAAACGACGTGCCGACATTACTCTTTACCGCGACGCCCTCGCCGCCAACGATTTCGAATCCATCAAAAAACTGGCCCACAAAATGAAAGGCACGGGCAGCGGTTACGGCTTCCCCGCTCTCACCGATTTCGGCGCCGCGCTCGAAAAATCCGCGATCGCCGGCGACGCCCCACGCATAGCCGAGTCACTCGCCGAACTTGCGGTATATCTGGAAAGTATTGAGTTGCAGTACAGTTAGGGCCAAAATCGGAGGACACAATGTACTTGCGCTTTTGGGGAACCCGCGGATCGATCGCGACACCTGGACCATCGACCAACAAATTCGGCGGCAACACTTCCTGTGTCGAAGTCGTTTCCAACTCCGGCACCCGCGTCATCTTCGACTGCGGCACCGGCGCTCGTCTGCTCGGCGCTCACCTCATGGCCCACGCACCGAAGCCCATCGAGGCCCTCATCATGCTCAGCCACACACACTGGGACCACATCCAGGGCTTTCCTTTCTTCGCTCCGCTCTTCGTCCCCGGCAATCGCTTCACGGTTTGCGGACCCAAAGGAGCCAACGCCAGCATTCCCGAAGTCCTCGCCGGACAAATGGAATATACTTACTTCCCCGTCGAGCTCTCGCAGCTCGGCGCCGAGATCAGTTACAAAAGCATCGGCGAGGGCCATAAAGAGATCGACGATGTTCGCCTCAGCAACGAGCTTCTGAACCATCCAGCCATTGCTTTCGGCTACCGGGTCGAGGCCGACGGCGCGTCGATTCTCTATCTCTGCGATCACGAGCCTTACTGGGAGCCGCTCTGGCATTCGGACGCCACGCCGGGAAAGATCGAATCCATCCTCCATGATGGTGACCGCCGCCACGCGCTCTTCATGAAGAATGCCGATGTAGTCATCCACGACGCGCAGTACACTCCGGAGGAATACCCGGCGAAGAAGAACTGGGGACACAGCACGTATACCTATGTAACGCAGATCGCGGCGACGGCGGGCGTCAAGCGGCTCTTTCTGACGCACCACGATCCAACGCACGACGACGCCTTCCTCGATGAAATCGAACAAAAGGCCCAGGCCCTCGCCCGCTCGATCGGTTCGGACATGCAGGTGTTCTGCGCTCGCGAAGGCTATGAGGAGTCGTTTGAGGGCGACCGTGCCGGCACGATCGAAGCCGCTGGCGTCAAAGGAGGCGTGCGCCATATCCGCTCGCTGCGCGTGCTGATTGTCGACGATGATGAAGACCTGCGCGTGCTCGCGAAGAAAGCGCTCGTGCGCTCCGGTCACGAAGTTCGCGAAGCGGGCAGCGGAGAAGAAGGGCTCGCCCTCGTCGACTCCTGGCGACCCGAGCTTCTGCTCCTCGATCTCAACATGCCGGGCATGGACGGATTCGACGTCCTCCGCGCCCTGCGTGAAAGAACGGACAGATTACCGGTCATCGTCCTGACCGCGATGGGTGATGAGGAAAGTGCCCGCGGCAGCTTTCAACTGGGCGCCACCGACTTTCTGACCAAGCCCTTCACACCGCCGCAGCTCGACGCGCGCGTCCGCGCCTGCTTCGCCCACTCGGCGTCCGCATGAACCACGACGCATCATGCCGAGACCATGTGGCCCGGGCAGCCATGCCGGCGCCTGGCTTTAATGAGCGCTTTCAATCTTTAAGGAGAACACCATGAGCCCAGCAGACGCACCCAATCAGCCGCAGGTCATCCGTGGCGGCGCCGGCAACGTCGATAAAATCCGCGACATTCTCTTCGGGTCGCAGATGCGCGACTATGAATCGCGTTTCGCCCGTCTCGAAGAGACCCTGATAAAGGAAACCGTCGAGATCCGCGAGACCAATAAGCGCCGCTTCGACCAGCTCGAAAGCTATATCCGCAAAGAATTCGAGACCGTCCAGGCGCGTCTCAAAGGCGAGCGCGACGAGCGCACCGACACCGCCAACCAGCAGTCCCGCGAGTTGAAGGACCTTGCCGACTCACTCAGCCGCCGCATCCGCGATCTCGACGACCGCGAGACCAATTCCGAGCGGAGCCTGCGCAGCGACCTTCTGCAGCAGGCCCGCGACCTCACGGACGAAATCCGCGCGCGCCACGACGAGATCGCCACCATGCTCGAGAAGCGCGTCGCCGAGCTGCGCGACGGCAAGACCGACCGCGCCGCTCTCGCCACGCTCTTCACTGAAGTCGCCCTCCGCCTGAGCGATCAATTCCAGATACCCGGCGCAGAAGAATAACGTGCCGAGCGGTAAACCCGAGCCGGCGCCGGATATCGCCGCGCTCAGCCAGCTTCGCGAACTGCTGGTTGGCCAGGAGATCGAAGACCTCGCATCCATACAGGAGCGGCTCGCCAATCCGGCGAAGCGCATTGACGACGTCGCGCAGATTCTTCCCGAGGCCATCAAATCCGCGAAGACGAAGAGCCTCCGCGACGCCCTCGAACCCGTCGTCGAGAAGACCTTCCACAGCTCCGTCCGCAAGAACCCGAAGGAGCTGGCCGACGCCATCTACCCGATCATCGGCCCGGCGATTCGTTCTTCCATCGCCGCGGCCATCCGCGACTTTGCCGAGACCCTGAACCAGATCGTCGAGAAGAGCGCGTCACTTCGCTCCATAAAGTGGCGCATCGAATCGCTGATGACGGGCAAGCCTTTCAGCGAAATCCTTCTCGCGCGCAGTCTTCTCTACAGCGTCGAGCAGGTCTTTCTCATCCATCGCGAGAATGGACTTCTTCTGCAGCACGCCGCCGCGCATGGTGCCGTTCTCAAAGATGCCGACATGATCTCCGGCATGCTGACCGCGATCCAGGACTTCCTCTCGGACTCCTTCAGCCAGAGCGGTCAGGATCTCGAAACTGTTGACGCCGGCCGCTTCAAGCTCTGGCTCACATACGGGACGAAGGTCATGCTCGTCGCCGCCGTCAGCGGCGCCGCACCTGTGGAATTGAAGCAGGTCTTCCGGAAAGCGCTCGACGAAATCGAAGAAACCCTGCAACCGCAAATCGCCGCTTTCAAACAGGGCGACGTCAGCGTCTTCGAGCCCGCGCAGCCCATCCTCGCGCGCTGCCTGCTCGGCCAGTCCGCTCCGGAGAAGCGAAAGAAAGCCCGTTTATGGCCATACGCGTTGGCGGTGGCGGTAATCGTGTTGGCCTTTCTCGGATATCAATGGCGACAGCGCGCTCGCTGGGACGGCTATTTCACGCAATTGAAACAACAGCCCGGTATCGTTATTACTGGCATCGAGCGGCATGGGTATTCATACGTGATCGTTGGTCTGAAGGATCCCTCCGCGCGGGATCCCAACATCCTGCTGCGCTCCAGCGGCCTCGATCCCGCGAAAGCGCGCTTCGAGCTCGAACCTTATCTGTCGCTCAACACGCCGTTTGCCCGCCGGCGCGCATTCGAGGCCGACCGGGATTCCATTAATAGCCGAATCATACGCTTCGACTCGAACAGCTCGAGGCTGGCGCCGGGCGAAGCGGACCGTATCGACGACATCCTCGTCGTGATGAAGCGCGTGCTCGCGGGCCGGCCGGCGCTGCGCATTACGATCACCGGTCGCGCTGACGAAACAGGCAGCGCGGACGCCAACGAGAAGCTTTCGCGCGACCGCGCCGATCGCGTCCATGACGCGCTCGTAGCCCAGGGCATCGACCCGGCGCGTCTCGCTATCGTCGCCGCCGGCAACACCCAGCCTCTGCGTCCTGGCAACACCGAATGGGACCTGGCCTTCAATCGAAGCGCTTCGTTTACGGTGTCCGGCCAATGAAACTCTTTATCGCGATTGTCCTCTCCGCCGCGTTCTGCCGGGCCGGTTCCGCGCGCGACCGGATGCGGTCCTGCACACCACGCAAAAAGACCGCGAAGAAGCGCCGCAATCTGTCCCGATGCCCGGAAAACGCTCCTCTCGGACTTTTCTCGCGGCCCGGACGTTGGCCGCGCCAGCCCTGCCCCCGCTGAATCCCGGTAACGCCGGAGCGATTTGGCGCATCGCACATTAAAGATTAAGGGTTTAACTCGTTATGAACACAGTTTTCTCCCGGCGCTCATTCCTCGCCGCGGGCGGCGCGGCCGCGGCGTATGCGCGACGCGTGATGGCGCAGGAAAAACCGAATGATGCCGCGAACTTCTCGACCGACGTGAAGGTCGTCAACGTGCTTGCCACCGTGCGCGACAAGCAAGGCAAGATTGTCACCGATCTTACGAAAGACGACTTCGATCTCACTGAAGACGGCCGCCCGCAGACGATTAAATATTTCTCGCGCGAGACCGATCTTCCGCTCACGCTCGGTCTTCTCGTCGATACCAGCGGCAGCCAGCGGCAGGTTCTCGGGGCCGAGCGCAGCGCCAGCCGTCAGTTCATCGAAACGGTCCTGCGCGAAGATCGCGATCAGACATTTCTCATCCACTTTGATCGCGAGACCGAGCTGCTGCAGGATCTGACGCCCTCGCGCGCCAAACTCGAACGTGCTCTCGACCAGCTCGAGCCTTCGGAAGACCAACGGCCTCAGCTCAATCGCCGCGGCCAGGGCTATCCTGGCGCCGGTGGCAATGATCCTGGCCAGGGCCGAACGCGCGGGCGCGGAGGCACGACGCTTTATGACGCGATCCTGCTGGCTTCCGATGAGCTGATGCGAAAGCGGCAGGGGCGCAAGGCGCTCGTCCTGCTGACGGACGGTGTCGACAAGGGCAGCAAGGTGCCGCTGACAGAGGCCATCGAATCCGCGCAGAAGGCCGATACGCTCGTCTACTCGATTCTGTTTAAGGGTGAGGAACAGCAGCAGCCGTTTGGCGGCGGGGGTCTCGGCGGCCGCCGTGGAGGCCGCAGCCGCTTCCCGCAACAGACTCAGCAGCGTTCCGACGGCAAGAAGGTGCTGGAGCAGATCTCGCGCGAAACCGGCGGCGGCTTTTTCGAAGTCACGAAGAAGCAGCCGATCGATCAGATCTACACGCGCATTGAAGAAGAGCTCCGCAGCCAGTACAATCTCGGCTTCACGAGCGACAAGTCCGGCGGCGGGGGCGAATTCCGCCGGATCGCGCTGACCGTGAAACCCAAAGGCATGGTCGTCCACACCAGGCAGGGTTACTACGCCATTTCCTGACGCCGCCTCGCCGCTCTGGACCGCGGCGAAACAGTAGATCCGGTTCGGGCGCGCGCCCGGTTACAACGCAAATCCGCGGAGCGCCGGAAGACGCGCGCGTGAACGGCTACGTTTTCAGTGTCGATGCGGATACGGATCTGAACGAAATTTGGGAATACATTGCCGCGGACAGCACCGAGGCGGCCGACCGATGGATCGAGAAACTGTTCGAGGCCTTTGAAGTCCTCGGGCAAACTCCCGGGATGGGCCACCGGCGTGACGACCTCACCCCGATCCCGGTCTTGTTCTGGCCCGTTGGTCGCGCGATATTCCCGCATTCCGCACGAACAGCCGCGCCGTTCAGAACGCAACCCTGGCAGCCTCCGCCAGCACCGTCGCCCTGTAAACCGGCAGCGCCCACCCTTCCTTCACCAGTTCGTCGTATCGCTGGGCCACCTTGGCCTGATAAGCCTTCGGGCTCTTGTAGAGCTTCTTCAGCTGCTCTTTCGTCAGTGCCATCTCGAAATTGCCCAGGCCGCAGAGCTGAGCGTCGGGATCCTGTCCATTGATGCGCCGCGCCGCGATGAAATGGTTCGGATTCGCAATGCGCGGCTCAGCCCCTTCATTTGGCGCATGGAAGCTCTTCACCGGCACATCCACATACGTATTTCGGATGCCGCCCCTGACGTTGCCGAACTCATCCAGCGCGAGCAGCGAGCCTTTGTCGCGATCGAGCTGCGGCTTGTTATCCGGATTGAAATCGACGTAAAAGCGGTCGGCGTGCTGCGGCGCGGCGCCTTTGTCGACCCACGTGAATAATTTATCGAGAGCGACAGACATCTCGGCGCCCATCGGATATCGGCTGATCGGATACTTGCACGGATCGGGATAATAGCCGCCCGCAACGCGCGAATCGATGTGCGCCATACCGGCGAATTCGTAGACGCGAAGCTTGTCGTTATCCGGCTGCGTGGTGCCGTTGCCCGCGAAGGTCTCGCGCATCGTCGGCACGAGGATGGTCGGAACATCGAGCGGCGGAATCCGCCCGTTGGCGCTGGTCGGCATGAAGCCGTCGTATATAGGCTTCATGCCGGCGAGCCGCTGCGCCATGTGAGCGTTCGTGAGGTAGTTGGTCGCCACGCCCGCCGACGCCGACGACCCCGCAAGGATCATCCTGCGAAGCGGAAGGCCGGCCATGGGATTGTCCTTGTGGTCGGATTTAATCAGCGCGCCGACCTGCGCGAGAATGTCGTTCGCCGCGCCGTTCGGCACCGCGAGAGATTTGTAGCGCGCCTCGTTGGCCGCGGCAAGCCCGGCTGGCGTCGAGGTCAGAATTTCGAGGCCGATCACGCCGTTCGTCATCGCGTAAGTCTGAGTGAAGTGGAACACCCACGGGTTACCGCTCGGATGCATCGATTCGGCAAGAATGAGGCCGTTGAACTTCGCGTTGTCTTCAGGCTTGCGGATGACGATGCGAGTCGTGAAGCGCTCGCCGGCGGCGGTCGTTCCCGATACGAAGTATTCGCGGGCTTCGTAACCGAACTTCGCGTAAGTGTCTTTAGCCGGTACGTTGCCCTGCGTGACATCGTCGTAGTCGTCCATGAAAGTCTCGTAGAAATCGCCGGGACCGGTGACTTCAACGGCTGTCGGAATCGGCGTGACAACTTGCTTCACCGGCGCCGGCGCTGCCTGGGCGCCACGCCCTCCACGTCCGCCGCGCCCTGGAGCGGAGCCCTGGCCGGGCACGGGTATCGGCAATTGGCCGAACAGGGCCAGCGCGCCGGTCGCGGCGATCAAGGCGAAGAGCACGATTCTCTTTGGCGGACGAGGCATGGGTCGAGACCTCCTGGAGTTTTCCGGACTTCTCAGATTACAGTACAGGAGAGGTCTCGTGCAGAGAACAACGGAACGCGGCCGTCGCGGCAGTCAGTCACCCGTTGGAACAATCCCCGCATTCTCCACCATAAGAATCACGGTCCGGCTCAGCGCCCGCGTGCGATGCACGATTCCCTTCGGAACGACAAATCCCTTCCCCGGCGCAAGCGCGACGGTGCGTCCTTCCAGATCGATCAACAGTTCACCGTCGATCGTGTAAAAGAATTCATCGTCATCCTCGTGTTTGTGCCAGTGATACTCGCCTTCGATCACGCCCATGCGCACGACGGAATCATTCACCCTACACAGCGTCTGGTTGAACCACTTGTATTCGCAGGTGTCAGCCATCGCCTTCACGTCAATCAGTTCCAGCCCACCATGCACAATGTTGAGGCGGGTTTCGTAAGGATAAGAGGCGGCAGAGTCCATATTCAATTCTCCGTTGGGACCTTCTCCGCATGATCGACAACGAGTGTTTCCTGCGCGACTTTTCTCCGCGTCAGCTTCAGGCCGAGCTGCTTCTGCACGGCCTCGAACAGATCGGGCGCGGGCGCGGAGATTTCCGGCAACCCGCCCGCATTCGCCGCGGCGAGGCTCGGCTTGTATTCGAGATGGAAATCCCAGATGCCTGTCAGGCCGGTGTGATCCTCGACCGGCATTCCGGCCGCCGTCCCGAGAAATGCGGCGATCGACGCCATCGGTTGGTTCAGCACCGTCGCGCGATAGAGATCGTCCACTTTGATCGTCGCCGAGAAGCCCGATCCGGGAAGAAAAGTTGGGTTGCCGGGGCGCGGCGCGGGATATCCGTTCGCATCCACCATCATGAGCCCAGCCGGTCCACGAGGCGCGCCGGGCGGAGCATCGGCCGGAGGAAGACTACCGGTCGAGTGCTTTATCCTGAGGCCGCCCGGCGCGATTTCGAGAGCGTAGCCCGAGACCTCTTTCATCTCGCGGTGGGAACTAAGCCTGAAGCGCTCGGCCAGAAGATTTCTGACCATCAACTTGAAATCAGCAATCGTTATCCCCGGCGGCACCGGAGCCTGAATGTCATACGTTTCGGAGTGGAGCCAACCGGGGCCGGAAATTCGATCGGCGGGAAGATCATACGCCATCATCAGGACCCGAATCAGCCGCATGTTCGTCCAGGCGATGTGGCTGGGGTCGTGATTATCCATGTTGAAAGGGCCGGCAGGCAGCGGTCCGCCGTTCATCGAGCCGGGGAGATCGCGCACCGGACTCGCTTTAACGGAGGCAACTTCGAAGACCGGTTGATTGCGAGCGGACTGCGGGAATGCCGATACCGCGGTCAGAATCCCGAGGCCGGTGGCACACACCAGCAGCCGCAGGCGGGGCGGGTGGTTTCGGCCGCTGATCGTTCTCGCATTCGGTGAATCGAAAGGCTGGCAGGCGGGAGTCCGCATCCGTGCCTGATTCTACCGCCGGCAATGCCGCCCTCCGTGAGGTTTATAATCTTCACGTGTCAGCTTTGACCGTGCGCACGCCCCGCTGGAGTAGGCGCTCGGAGTATGCTGTAAAGTTCGATTTCCTGACTCGATTCCTTCGAGTCCGGTTTTTTTGCAAGGAGACTAAACAATGAACTACCCCGTCACCGGCATCCACCACATCACAGTATGTGCCAGCGGCGCCCAGGAAGACGTAGACTTTTTCACGCAGGTTGTCGGACAGCGTCTCATCAAACAGACCATCCTGTTTGACGGACGCTACGCTCACTATCACATGTATTACGCCAACGCCAACGCCGAACCCGGCTCGGTGATGACGACATTCCCCTACAAGCGCGTTCCCGGCCGCAAAGGCTCGGGTCAGATTCAGGCCACCGCTTACACGGTGCCGAAGGGTTCGGTTCCCTTCTGGGTCGAGCATCTCGACCGGTATAAAGTCCCGCACAGCGGCAAGAAGGAACGCTTCGGACATGCGTATGTGCGCTTCACGCATCCCTCCGGCCTCGAGCTGGAAGTCGTCGAGGACCCCAACGACAAGCGCAAGGGCTGGACGACCGAGGAGATCACCAAGGACGTCACCGTGCGCGGCTTCTACGGGCCGGTGCTTTCCGTACGCGAAGTCGCCGAGCAGGAGCGCTTCTATGTCGATGCACTCGGCATGAAAAAGACCGGCACCGATGGCAACGCCCATCGTTTCGAGATCGGGCAGGGCGGCGCCGCGAAGACCATCGTCCTGTTGCACGAGCCCGACAAACCGCAGGGAAGCTGGGGCTTCGGCGCCGGCACGGGCCATCACATGGCTCTCGAAGTGGGGTCCGACGACGAACTTGCCGAACAAAAGGGCATCTACGAGGAACTCGGCTACACCGACTGCTCCGAGATTAAAGACCGGAACTACTTTCATTCGATCTATTGCCGCAGCCCAGCCGGCATCCTGACCGAATGCGCCGCCACCGCCGAAGGCGCCTTCACCCGCGACGAGCCTTATACCGAGCTCGGCACGCACCTGCTGTTGCCGCCGTGGTTTGAGGACCGCCGCGACGAGATCGTCGCAATGCTCGAACCCATTACCGTCCCCGAATCGAACGGCCCGGTGAAGGTGGAGCACGCCGTGCCTCTTTCGAGGCGCACCGAAGCCACCTTCGTCGGCGGAGACGCCCCGAAGCATTGACGGCTCGACGCATTGACGGATAATCCTCATTGACCAGTGGCGCAAGACCGGTGGTCACCTTATCCTGGATAAGGTGTGCGTAGGCCTTCGCCTCTGGTCCGCCCGGCCCGTTTTGTCGAAGCGGGCCGGCCGAAGGGTGAGGCGTCACTCGGCGGCGTGCTGATCCACGGCCGCTACCGCACTCCGGAGGAGATGGTCTACTTCGCCTCCCGTTTGCATCTCGATAATATCCGCTGGATCGCTCCCTCCGCGGGACACGACCGCACGTGGTATCCCGGTCTCTTCCTCGATCCGATCGCCTCGAACGAGCCCGCGCTGACGCAAGCCATCCGTCAAATAGACTTTGCCCTCGATCGCGCCAGCGAAGACGGACGCCTTCCGCCGGACCGGCTCGTCATGATGGGCTTCTCCCAAGGCGCCTGCTTGACACTTGAATACGCCATGCGCCATCCGGGACGCTGCCGCACGATGATCGTTCTGACCGGAGGGCTGTTCGGACCTCCAGGCGCAACGTGGGCAGGCTTACCCGGCATGCTCGCAGGCACACGCGTGTTCCTCACGAGCAGTGACGTCGATGACTGGATTCCCGAACCGCGCGTGCATGAAACCGCCCGCGTGCTGCGCGGACTCGGCGCGGAGGTCGAAATGCGAATCTATCCAGGCCGCAGGCACGAAGTCACCGAAGCCGAACTGGCCGAAGCCGCCGCCTTCATCCGGACGTAACGCCGGCGGTCTTGACGAAGCCGCCGCCGGCCGGCTCAAAGAATTGGCATTCCTCAGAACACGTACTTCAGCGCGAATTGCATAATCCTTGGATCCTGAAAGGTCGTGATCTTCCCGAACGTTGCCGGCGTCGAGATGCTCGCACCCGGATTATTCGGGCGCACGTGATTCAGCACGTTGAAAGCCTCGCCGCGGAACTGCACCGTTTGCCTCTCGCGGATGCGGACCTCCCGCACCAGGCTCATATCGATGTCGAACTGTCCGGGTCCTTTGAGACTGTTGATGCCCATCCCGAAGGTGCCGGTTGCCGGCTGCGCGAACGCCGCCGGATTGAGCCACGTCGCGAAAGTCTGCGAGGTGGGGTAGGGGGCGACACCCGTGGCGGCCGCCCGCTGTCCGAGGATACTCGTTAGCGCCTGATCGGTGGCAGTCGTGACCGAGAAGTAGCTGCCGGACTGGATCCTCATAATCTGCGAGAGTTTCCAGTTGCCCGCGAACAACTGCAGCACGCGGTTGGAAAACTTCGGTGCTTCCTCCACCGCGGAGAGGTTGATAATCGTGCGGTGATCGATGCCCGCGCAATTGCCGCGGTCGAACGCCCGGTTGTTCGGATTTGTGTATTGCGTGCCATCGAGCTCGGAAGTAAACGCTCCGGCGATGCAATGCGACCACGTGTAATTTCCCAGCACCGTGAAGTGGCTGGAGAGGCGGTGCTGCGCCGAAAGCAGTAAGGCATTGTAACTGGCCGTCGAGCCGGTGTCGAGCGAATGTATGGTGCCGTAGAGGACGCCCTGCGTGGGGTTTTCGATGTACAACGGGCGTCGGAAGTTTTGATTTGCCGTGGTTGAACAGGCCCCGGGCGCGGTCAATCCGTATTGCCCGGCCACGCAGTTGCCGGGAACGTAGATCGGAGCGTCGATGGGGGCGTCAGCCCAGAGATGAATCGTGTTGTTGCCAAGATACGTGCCCGACAGCAGCCAGTTCGCCCCAATCTGCTTCTGGATGCTGAAATTCCACTGTTCCAGATAGGTCGGTTGGATGTTCAAAGGATAAGTCGTGTAAGTGCCCGTGTTGGGGAATGTGAAGTTCTTGTTCAGGTTGAGCGGGAACGGATCGCCGCCAGGGAATGATGCCCCGCCGTTCTGGCCCGGTCCCCACGGATCGTTGAAATAGACGTTGGTGCGGCTCACTGTCTCGCCCCACGGCGGCGCCTGCGAGAATCCGTACGCAAACAGCGTGTGAGGCATGTCATAGAAGATGCCCCAGGACGCGCGGATCGTCATCCTGCCATCGCCTTTGGGATCCCAGACGATGCCCAGCCGGGGCGCGAAGTCGGTCATTTTCGTGTTCGACGGACGGTTGCTGGTACTGAACCCGGCGTCGCCGGGGAACAGCAGGCCCGCCGGCGCATTCGGATACACGGTCGAGTGCACGTTCTGGTTGAACAGTGCCTGATCGAAGTGCATCACGTACTGCTTCGGCATCGAGCCGCCGATGTAAGGCTCCCAGCGCACGCCGTAATTGATGCTGAAACGCGGCGTCACCTTCCAGTTGTCCTGGGCATAGAGGGCGACGTAGTTGTAGTGCTCGTAGTCGTACTGAATTCCGCTCTGCGTGTAGGTCGAGGCGTAGCCGGTCAGGAAGTCGCCCATGGAAATGCCCGTGGACTGGCCGTTGAAGCCGAAGTTGCCATCTCCGTTAAGCGGTCCGTACACGTTCTGGACAGAATGAATCCAGTTGCCGCCGAACCCGAACTGGTGGTTGCCCTTGATAAAACTCAGGTCGTCGGCAATCTGCTGGTCGGTGGTGGGGTCGAACGCGGCGTATGAAGTGTTGAGCATGCTGTAAATCGCACCCGTCGCCGACGCGAGGAAGTGACCGGGAACCAGTGTGACCATATTGATTCCGAGCGAAGGGCCGTCGAACGTCGGTGTCGCCGTCTTGGCTACAGCCGAGCGGTTGAATGTGGCGCGAAACGAGTTCACCATGTTGGCGTTGATCACGAAGGTGTGGCCGAAGACGCCCGAATTGACGAGATCGTCTCCGCCGGAAAGCTGTTCGGAAAGCGGGTTCTTGCCGTCGTACGTCGCCGACACCAGTGCGTGCGTAACGAAATAGCGCAGGAAGAGTGTCTGCCTGGTGCTCAGTTGATAATCGCCGCGCGCGATTCCCATATGCTCAGTCTGATTCTGCACAGTGCCATAAAAGGAAGTGCCGCAACTGTCCGCGGCCGGCGGGTAATACGTCATCATCTTGAGCGCCGGCGCGCTCAGCAGCGACGGCGGGATCTGGTTATTCGGCAGAACCGTCTTGTGCGTGGAGTCGCGCGGGTCAAGCAGCGTGATCTGTTTCCCGTTGTTGCATTGCGGCGAATCGATGACGCTGAAATCCCCCTGCTGCATCGCCGCCGTCGGGATGAAGCTGAAGGCACTCGTCGGGTTCGACCGCAGATAAGTTCCCTGATAGCCAACGAAGAAAAACAGCTTGTCTTTTTTGATCGGACCGCCGATGGTGCCGCCGAACTGATTGCGCTTGAGCGAATCGCGCACCAGCGCCGCCGGGTTGCGCGCGTTGAAATCGTAGTTCCGGACGAACTCGAACGCATCACCGTGGATCGCGTTGCTGCCCGACTTCGTAACGCCGTTGACGGTACCGCCGGAATGCTGTCCGTATTGCGCGGGCAGCGCGCTCGTCTCGACCTTGAACTCCTGCAACGCGTCGGGGAACGGCAGCGGCAGGTTCAGGCTGTTGAACGGATCGTTGTGGGTGCCGCCATCAAGAATGTAAGTCGTCCCGGTCGCGAGGCCGCCCGCAATCGAGAGCGGCGCTTCGTTCGGATAGTTCTTGGTCGATATTAAATCCGCGTTGGGCGCCACCGCCGCCGCGCCGGCAAGCTGAATGAGGTCGGTCGCGGCGCGGCCGTTCAGCGGCAGATCCACGACGCGCTGCTGATCGACCACCTGTCCGACGCCGGAACTGCGCGTCTCGACCATCGCGGCGGAGGCTTCCACCTGCACTTGCTGGGTGACATTGCCGACCTGCAGCTTCGCGTCGATGGTGGGATTCGAAGCGACCTGCAGCACGATGCCGTTCTGTATGTATTTGTTGAAGCCTTCCTTCGTCACTTCGAGGCGATACGGCCCAATGGGAAGGCTCGGAAGGATGTAGCCACCGTCTGCGCTGCTGGTGGCCTCGCGAGTCAATCCCGTGTCGGTTTGGACAGCGCGAACCTGCGCGCCCTGGATGGCGAGTCCGCTCGAATCCTGAATGGTGCCGGCGATCTGCGAAGTGGCGGCTGACTGCGCATACAAACCGGCCGCGCAGACGGAAAGGCAAAACGATGCCTTCAACAGTGATTTCATGACTTTCCTCCAAACGATTCAGACTGAAACAGCGCTAAAGCAGTGTCGGCAGTCTATCAACAGAACTAAGGTGCGTCAAGGCGACTAACCAGCGACTAACCAGGCATGTATTCGTCCCGGGCCATACGCTGATATTCTGGAAATCACGAGTATGGCCAGTTCCGCAGCAGCGATTCCACGGCAGGCAGCGCGTCAGCCGAATAAATCCGTTTACATGGTGCTCGGCTGCACGGTCTTTGCCGCCACCGCGCAGGTGCTGATGAAGTTTGGGGCGACGCATCCGATGCCGGCCGTAAGTCCGGCGGAGACAGCCACGTGGCTGCCCTTTCTCAACGCGCTGCTGCATAATTTTCCTCTGCTGCTCGGTTACACCGCTCATTCCTGCAACGCAATGCTGCTCATTCTGGCGTTGCGCGAAGGGGAGCTTTCGATGCTGTATCCGATCATCGCGCTCACTTATGTCTGGGTGAACCTGCTGTCGATGTATTTTTTCGGTGAGCATCTGAACCCGTGGAAGGCCGTCGGGATCGCGCTGGTGATCGGCGGAGTGGCATTGATGGGGAGAGCGAGCGCGCGTTCATGAGCCGTACTCCGCTGAGCTCCATCGCGCTGGTGCTGCTGGCGTCGCTGATCGGATCGTTCGGCGCCGTCTTTCTCAAGATGGGCGCGGCGCATCTCAACCGCGGCTTCCGCTACATAGTCAACTGGCAACTGGCTCTCGGGATCGCGTTGTTTGTCGGATCGAGCGTTCCGTTCCTCATGGGCCTTCGCCACGGCGAACTCTCGGTGCTTTACCCGATGGTGTCGCTGAGTTACGTGTGCGCGCTGTTCTGGTCAAAGCTGTTCTTCAACGAGTCGATCACGAAAGCAAAGGTGGGCGCGTTGATGCTGATCCTCGCCGGCATTGTCTGTATCGGAATCGGCGGGCAGTAGCCGGCGGCTGCAGGGGCGGACGATCACTTTCTGTCACCTGTCTTCCAGGGACCAGCCGTCCGCGAAACTTCAGGAAAAGTGCTGCAAGCCTCGTGGCGCGGGCGCTCTCGCCTGGCGGCTCGGCATTCCTGCCGGCGCGGCGGCCATGATTGCCCGCGCCACAGAGACCGAAACGCTGGCTCTCAAAATGTCGTCAAATAGAGCTATGGATCATCGCGCCGGCTTAATCACCACGTCCGTGCTCCTGTTTGCCAGCGGCGCTTTTGGCCAGATCGGACTGCCTGGCCAGTATCCCGGTCAATATCCGGGCCAATACCCAGGGCAGGGGCCATATCCGCAGGGCGGCTCCACGAGTCCCATACCTGGTCGCGGCCGGCGCGGAAGCACAACCACGCAACAGCCGGACAATACTGTACCGGCGATCACAATCACAGGCATTCTCCGCCGCGTAGCGACGACCGATCTCGTAGTTGAATCCGATGACAAACGCGTTGTCACCGTCGCGCTCGCGGACACGACGAAGTATTACAAGGCGACCGGCGGCAGCGCCAAAACCAGTGACCTGCAGCCTGGCGACCACGTCACGATCGACGCGACCAAAGACGACAATGGGTACTATCACGCCAGGAACGTGAATCAGATTAAAGTCGGGACCGCGGAAGAACGTGCCGCGGCATCGGAGTCCGTCGATGTGTCGCCCATCGGCGATGCGGGAACGGACGACGATCGTCCCCGCCTGCATCGGGCGGCGAATTCCGACGACCGCAACAACGGAAATGCCGCCGGCGACGATGGACCGCCGACAATGCGGCGCGCGCCAAACTCTGTCACGACCGAGACGGCTGCACAAAACCCCGCGCCCGCCTCCGCGCCTGTGCCGGAAGCGCCACCAGCTCCCGATCCGGCCGATCCCGGACCGCCCCGCTTGCGCCGCGGAGCCGCCCGGCCAGCCGCGACCGCGGATGCTCCGCCGGTAATCGCCGAGAATGCGCCGCCGGCGGCACGTCCGAGTATCCATGCGGATGAAGCGAACGGTGTGACTCGCGCTCCGCAGCCGCCGAAGATCGACGAGGGCGCGCCGGCGGCCAGGGCATCGCAAACCAGCGCGCCCCCGGCCATTCCGAAGACCGGCGATGCCGTGATCGACAAAGCGCGTGAAGCCGCGTTTTCCTTCACCGAGACGCTGCCCAACTACATGGTCAAGCAGTTCACGACCCGCTACCAGACCGAAGCTGCCCGTGGTGGGCAAACGTCCTGGCGAGCCGTCGACAACGTCAGCGCCGACGTAGTCTCAGACAGCGGCAAGGAAACCTACAGAAACGTGCTGATCAATGGCAAGGCTCCGAAGGAAGCGGTGGAGAAGACAGGCGCGTGGTCGACCGGCGAGTTTTCGAGTCAGCTTCTCGACATCCTCGCGGCCGATACCGATGCGAACTTCCACAACCGCCGCTCAACGACCATCGTGAACCGGAGCGCCTGGCGCTACGACTTTTCCGTGGAGCAGGAGAATTCGCACTGGCATGTCTATGCCGCCGCCGAATCGTTCAAGCCGCAATACACCGGTTCTCTCTGGATCGATAAGGAGACGTCGCGAGTGTTGCGCATCGAGCTGTCGGCGCACAGCATGCCGAAAGCTTTCCCGCTCGACACGGTGGAATCGGCGGTCGATTACGATTTCGTGCCGATCGGCGACGCCAGATTCCTGCTGCCAGTTCATTCGGAAGCGCTGAGCTGTGAGCGCGGCACGGCGATCTGCAGCCGGAACGTGATCGACTTCCGGAATTACCGGAAGTTCTCCGCCGATACCAGCGTCACCTTCGACACGGCGCCCGATAAATGAACGTGGCGCCCGCGCTCTCGCGGGCACCTGTGGTCAATCGAGCAACAAGCGCCGGCACGATTGCCGAAGGGATGACCGGGCGCGGCGGGCAAAAGTGCCCGCGTCGCGGTCGTGAGCCAACCTGGCAAGATCCGGACATAAAGAAAGCGTTGCTATACTTCATCCGAATGAAAAAGGCGTTACTCGCCGTACTGGCTACGGTCGTTCTTTGCGGATGCCGCAAAGCCCCCGAGATGCGAACCGTGCTCGACGCCGCCGCGGCCATGGGCGGGAAAGACAAAATTCAGTCCATAAAAACTCTCATCATTGAAGGCGAAGGCGAGAACGCGAACCTGGGCCAGAACCTCACCCCCGAGTCACCCCTCACCACCTGGAAGGTCACCGATTTCAGAGAGGCCATCGACCCGGTCAACACGCGCATGCGAATCGAGCAGGTCAGGACGGCGCAGTTTCCTTTCGCGGGCGAGACCGTGGCCAAACAGAATATGGACCTCGACGGTGACGTGGCGTGGAATGTGGATTCCCACGGTCCGTCGGCGCGGTTGACGCTGAGGGCCGCGCACGACAGGCGGCTCGAAATGCTGCGCAATCCGTTGAGCGCTGTGCGGGCGGCGCTCGATGCCAAATCCCAGCTCAGCCGATTCCGGCAAACGGGCAATCTCGCAGCGGTCGATATCGTTACTCCCGCGGGCGACAGCCTCACGCTCACCGTGGATTCACAAACGAAACTGCCCCGCAGCGTGAGTACGGCAACCGATCAGCCCAATCTGGGCGATGTGGTGATCGAGACGACTTTCGATGATTACGAGGATGCGGGTGGCTTGAAATTACCCAATCGGCTGACCACGAGTATCGATAAGTGGAAGCAATCCGATATCAGGGTTTCCAAGTACGCAGTGAATGGAAACGCGGATCTCGGGGCCTCGGCCAACCTGAAAGCGGAAGTGCCCGCTCCGGCCGTACCGCCCGTCGAAGTGACGACCGAGAAGGTTGCGCCGGGCATCTGGCTGCTCGCGGGTTCAGGCAATCACCACAGCATCGCGTTCGAGTTTGCCGATCATCTGACGCTCTTCGAGCTTCCGGAGAGCGAGGCGCGCGCGCGTGCCGTGATAGACAAGACCCACTCGCTGTCGTTCGGAAAGCCGCTCACCGAAGTGATCATTTCGCATCATCACTTCGATCATTCCGCCGGGCTGCGCGTCGCCGTCGGCGAAGGTTTGACCATCATCACCGAGCGCGGGAACATCGCATTCTTCAAAGATCTCGCGGCCCGCAGGCACACGATCGAGCCTGACGGACTGACGAGGAACCCAACCGCGCAGCCGATCCGCATCAAGCCTGTCGACGACGAGATGGTGCTCAAAGACGCCGCGATGGAACTCGACCTCTTTCACGTGAAGGACAATTCTCACACCGGCACGCTGCTGATGGGATGGGTGCCGCGTGACCACATCCTCGTGCAGGCGGATCTTTACGACTCCGGCTGGCTCAGATTTCCCTGGGCCGACAACCTGAAGAAGAACGTCGAGATGCGCAAACTGGCTGTCGAGAAGGATGTGCCGGTCCACGGCAACGTCGAGAGCTGGGCCGACGTGCTGAAGACAATGCAATCCAGGCCGTAGATGAGGGCTTTGGTCCATCGCTTGCCTGATACCGCGGTGGAGGCGGATATGCAGATGTTGGTGGTGGTGAGCGCGACTCTGGCCGGAAGTTTCGTGGCGGCGTGGATGATTCAGCGCGCCCTTCTCGAAGCGTGCGTAAAAGCGATTACGTCCAATCGCGGTTAATGGCGCTATTTGCGCGAGCCGCGGCGAACATTTTTCAAATGCGACTGGCGCTGCTTGGCCTTTTTTCGCTTCGGTTTGCTGATGATGAAGGTGCCGCTGCCGACATACTCCGCTTTATAGAGTTTCTCCGATGCGGCCTTGGATGTTTCTGCCAAAGTAAAATGGTTCCTTTCCGTAATAAGACGAATCTTCAGTGTACCCTGTAACCCCGCCCGCGCCGGCCGCACTCGATGGCATGGGAATATCACATTAGATGCGGCGGGGCATTTACGGAGGTCGAAGCTGGCATTGGGTCCTTCTCGCACTGGTCGCGATCCTGTCCGGAGGATGGCAGCAGCCACCACCGGCGCCTCAATCCAAACTTCCCTCAGCCGCGGAAATCAATTCCATACTAAAAGAACTTTCCGACATCACCGGTTTTCAGATTCGCAAGCAACTGCCTTTCGAGTCGATCACGCGCGAGCAGGTTAATAAGTATCTGCGGGAACAGATCCGGCGGTCGGTAAAGCCGGATGAGATTCGCGCCGAAGAAACCACCCTCAAGAAGTTCGGCTTCGTGCCGCCCGACTTCGATCTCAAGCAGACAACGATCGATCTTCTGACGGAGCAGGCGGCCGCGTTTTACGATTTCCGGCGGAAGAAGCTGTTCATCTCCGACTGGGCGGCGGTGAATATGCGCGATGTGGCGCTGATCCATGAGTTGGCGCACGCGCTTGCCGATCAGAATTTCGCCATCGAGAAATTCACCACCAAAGGTCCGGACAACAGCGAATCGTCGCTGGCTCGGGAAGCCGTCGTGGAAGGTCAGGCATCATGGCTGATGATCGAAGTGGGCGCGCGGCGGGCGGGAAGAACTCTCGCCGACCCGGAGACTGCCCGGCAGTTACTCGGCGGCCCCGACAATTCACAGCCCGCGGCGGCTCTGCCCGGCGATTCTGAAACGAGCGAGTATCCGGTCTTCAGCAAAGCGCCGCTCTATTTGCGGAGGACGCTGACCTTCCCCTACGATGACGGAGAAAAGTTCCAGCAGGCGGTATTTCTGCACGACGGCAAGCGCTCGTTCTCGAAGGTTTTCGAGGACCCACCCATCTCGACAGCCCAGGTGATTCATCCCGAGCAGTACTTCAGGAAGACGCCGCTGGCGAGTCCGGTGCTGCCGAAGCCTGTCCGGCATGCGAAGCCATTCGTGACGGGAGCGTTGGGCGAACTCGAGACGACGATTCTGCTCGAACAATATCTGGACCCCGACACTGCGCACATGCTCGCCCCGAAGCTTAAAGGCGCCGATTACCGGGTGGATGAAACGAAGCCGGCGCATCGCATGATGCTCGTTTACGAATCGGAATGGAGCGATCCGGATGCCGCCGCGCAATACTTCGAGGCGTACCAGAGAGTGCTGCGCGCGAAGTGGAAGAGCGTGGATGTGACGGTAAGCGACGCCGACCGATTCTCGGGCAAGTCGGAAGACGGCTACTTCACGGTCAGCCGCGATGGGAATAAGGTGCTGAGCGAGGAAGGCTTCGAGCAGCCGCTCTGATCCGTGTCGTGGCGCGGGCACTGGTGCCCGCCGCGCCCGGTCATCCCCTTCAGTGGTCCCGGCTCGGCATTCCTGCCGGCGCTTGTTTGTGAGACATTTGCTCCGGGTTTCACCTCGCCATGAACGAGCTGACATCGACGATGTTACGCGTCATTACGGCCTCCGCGCTCACGGCGGACATTTTCTCGACTTCCTTTTCGAGGCGTTTTGCTTCTCTCTTATGTCCCAGGCTTTTCTCGACTTTGGCATATTCAGCCCGGGCCTGGCGCACAAAAGTCAGGTCACTGCCGCCTTTCCGGAATATCGCATCGGCCTGCTCGAAAAGCGGTTCGGCTTTTTCGGGCCGGTTCGTAACCGAGTAGAAAACGGCGAGATTGGCAAGGCCGTTGCCGACGCGGGGATCCACCGGATCGGACTGCGCCTTCCAGATTGACAGGGCCTGAAGCAGAGCGCTCTCCGCCTCTTCGAAGCGGCCAGCCCGCAAGCGAACGGCGCCGAGTATGGCGTAGTCCCAGCCGGTTCCTGGGTCCATCGGGGCGAACTCCCGCAGGGCTTCTTCGCATTTCTCTTCAGCCAGTTCATCCTTATGTTCGGTGAAGTAGACGCTGCCGAGGTTGGTCATCAGCATCGCCCGTGCTCGGAAATGGCCGGGGAATGAGTTGTCGATTTCAAGCGCGCGCGCAATCAATGTCTCGGCCCGCGAATACCGGCCCGCGTCGAAATAGAGAGCGCCGAGATTCGCCATCGGTCCGACCAATTCCAGCGCGTTGTCGCCCTTGAGCCGCGTCCATAGTGCGATCGAGCGGTTCATCGATGTCTCGGCATCGAGAAAGCGGCCGAGTTTCTGGTAGACCGGCCCGAGAAGCGCTGAGACCAGAGCCTCCGCTTCGGCATTGTTCTCGCTGACCGCGTTGGCGAGAAGAGGCTCGAGCGCATTGACAGCGCGCGTGTTGTCGTGCTGATGGAAGAGATTCAGGCCATTCTGAATTTGATTCCAACCGGCGGGAGTTGTTTGCCCCGCCGCCGGCCTTTCGGCGAAGGGGAACGACATGAGAACGAACATGAGGAATAGAGCCGATGACTTCATAACCTGCCTGCGGCGAATCTCGCAAGCGCTGGCCCACCGAGTCCTTTCGAACAGCCGTCGCGGCGCGATTAACGAGCGACGGAATTGCTTTGTGCAAGACTGGTGCTCAGCGCGGCGTGACGGCGCTGCCTGTTATTGATCTGTCACCGGTGCCCTTCGCACAATATGAAATGAAAGGAAATCATCTTGCCCACCCCTGACGGCGCGGAGAATCTCGAAAACCTGTGCATCAATACCATTCGCATCCTCTCGGCCGATGCGGTGCAGGCCGCCAATTCCGGACATCCTGGCATGCCGATGGGCGCGGCCGCCATGGCTTATACGCTGTGGACGCGGTTCCTTCAATACAACCCCGCGAATCCGGACTGGTTCAATCGCGACAGATTCGTTCTTTCAGCCGGTCATGGCTCGATGCTGCTTTACAGCCTGTTGCATCTCACCGGCTACGATCTTCCGCTGGATGAGCTTAAGCGTTTCCGCCAGTGGGGCAGCCGCACGCCGGGGCATCCGGAGCGAGGCCGTACAGTGGGCGTCGAGGTATCGACGGGGCCGCTCGGGCAAGGCTTCTCCAACGGCGTAGGGATGGCAATGGCGGAGAGATGGCTGGCCGCCACGTACAACCGTCCCGGACACGACATCGTCAATCACTTCACTTACGCGATCTGCGGCGATGGCGATCTGATGGAGGGGATCACGCAGGAGGCGGCATCTCTCGCCGGCCATTTGCGCCTTGGGAAGCTGATTTATCTTTACGACCGGAACCACGTCTCCCTTGCGGGTGGGACTGGACTGACTTTCACGGAGGATGTCGCCGCCCGCTTTACGGCATATGGCTGGCACACGCAAACTCTCGACGATGGAAACGATACCGCCGCCATCGCGCGCGCGATTGAAGCCGCCCAGGCGGAAGCGGATCGCCCGTCGCTGATTCTGGTCCATACGCACATCGGCTTCGGCAGTCCAAAGAAGCAGGACACGTTTGGAGTGCACGGCAGTCCGCTCGGCGAGGAGGAACTGCAGGCCACCAAGAAAGCTCTTGGGTGGCCGACGATGGATAAGTTCTATTTGCCACAGCCGGCGGTCGATCATTTTCGCGAGGCTCTGCCGCGCGGCGCGAAAGCCGAGCAGGCATGGCAGGCAAAATTCAACGCGTGGAAGAAAGACTTTCCGAAAGACGCGGGGGAATTCGAACAGATCGTTGCGGGCAAGCTTCCGAGCGACTGGGCGGCCGATCTTCCGAAATGGAATCCTTCGGACAAACCGATCGCCACGCGCGTGGCGGGCGGAGAAGTGATGAACGCGCTGGCAAAGCGCCTTCCGAACCTGATCGGCGGGTCGGCCGATCTGAATCCTTCCACGAATACCGCGCTGAAGGGCATGGGCGATTTCCAGCCGCCGGAGTTGGCAGGCGCGGGAACCCAGGGAGCTGTCGGAGGCGCGTGGGGATATGCCGGGCGCAACGATGCGTTCGGTGTTCGCGAGCATGCCATGGGGGCGGCTGTCAACGGAATGGCCGCGCATGGCGGCGTGTTGCCGTTCAGCGCGACCTTTCTGGTCTTCTCCGACTACATGAAGCCGGCGATCCGGCTTGGCGCGCTGAGCAAACTGAAGGCGTTTTATGTGTTCACGCACGACAGCGTTGGCGTTGGCGAGGATGGTCCGACGCATGAGCCGGTCGAGCAGCTCGCGGGGCTGCGCGCGATTCCGGGGCTGACGGTGATCCGTCCGGCGGATGCGACCGAAACCGCGGAAGCGTGGGCGTTTGCGATAGAGCATGATGGCCCGACGCTCTTCGCGTTGTCGAGGCAGCACCTTCTGCATCTGGATCGCAAGGCCGCAAAGGAGCCCGCAGTAGCACGTGGGGCTTACATACTCGCGGAAGCGGATGGCGGGGCGCCAGACGTGATCCTGATCGGCACGGGGTCTGAAGTCGCGCTGTGTGCAAAAGCGCAGGAGCGTTTGAAAACCCACGGGATCAAAGCGCGTGTCGTCAGCATGCCGAGCTGGGAGTTGTTCGACCGGCAGGACGCGGCGTATCGCGAACGCGTCCTGCCGGCGGCGATAAGGAAGCGCGTCACGGTCGAAGCCGGTTGTTCTCTGGGCTGGCATCGCTGGGCGCTCGATGGGACGGTGATCGCGATCGATCGCTACGGCGCGTCGGCTCCGGGTGAAGAGGTTCTGAAGAACCTCGGGTTTACAGCGGAGCATGTGAGTGCGGCGGCCTTGCGGCTGATGGGGCGCGAGGAAGAGGCATCGAAAGAGTACGGAGGCGAGACCGCGTTCGAGCCCACGGGCTCGGCCGAAGGGCATTCCTGAACGCGGGAAAAAAGCAGGCGAAAACGCCTGCTCCACCGCAGACCATGGGCCTGCGATCTGGTTTCAGCAGGCACTATCAGGGAGTCGGCGTATGGAATATCGGCAGCTTGGTCATTCTGGATTAAAAGTTCCCGCGCTCAGTTTCGGCGCGGGAACATTCGGCGGCAGCAACGAATTCTTTCGCGCATGGGGAGACACCGACGCGGCGGAAGCCTCGCGGCTCGTGGATATCTGCCTCGACGCGGGTCTGAACCTTTTCGATACAGCCGACATTTACTCAAACGGCATGTCGGAAGAAGTGCTGGGCAAGGCGATCGCCGGCAAGCGGCAACGCCTGCTGATTTCGAGCAAGGCGACCTTTCGCACTGGCGAAGGTCCGAACAACATCGGTTCATCGCGGCATCATCTGCTCGAATCCATCGAGGGCAGCCTGCGCCGCATGGGGACCGATTACATCGACATCTATCACATGCACGGGTTCGATGCGACGACGCCGGTGGAAGAGACTCTCTACACGCTCGACAGCTTCGTCCGCGCGGGCAAGGTGCGTTACATCGCGTGCTCCAACTTCTCCGGCTGGCACCTGATGAAGTCCCTTGCGGCGTCGGAGCGGTACGGATGGGCGCGCTACGCCGGCCATCAGGTCTACTACTCGCTGCTCGGGCGCGAGTACGAATGGGAACTGATGCCGCTCGCGCTCGATCAGAAGGTCGGGGCGCTGGTGTGGAGTCCGCTGGGCTGGGGCAGGTTGACGGGCAAGATCCGGCGCGGGCAGCCGCCCCCGGACGTCAGCCGGCTTCCCAAAACGGGGCAGATGGGACCGCAGGTTTCCGACGAGCACTTATTCAAGGTCGTCGATGCGATCGATGAGATCGCGAAGGAGAGCGGAAAGAGCGTCCCGCAGGTTGCTTTGAACTGGCTGCTGCAGCGGCCCAGTGTAGCGACGGTTATTATCGGCGCGCGGAATGAGGAACAACTGCGGCAGAATCTGGATGCGGTGGGGTGGAATCTGACGCCGGCTCAGGTGGCGCGGCTCGATGCGGCAACTAAGCTCGCGCGAGTTTATCCCTACTGGCACCAGGCGCAGTTTGCGGAGCGGAATCCATTGCCGGTGGCGAACGGGTAGCTCGTTGCCGCTCCGTCACGGTTCATACGCGGGTTACCCCGCGGGGTGTGTGCACAGTTGCTTTGAACCGCGAGTGTAAACGAGCGGCGGCGAGGCTCAAAACCCATATATACTGAACTGCTTCAGGCAGATCGAGCGTATGAAATCAACTCTGATATTGCTGCTTTCAGGTTTGCTGGCCGTTCAGGCTTACGCCCAGTTCGCGGGGTCGATGGCGGCCGCGACAGGCTCCGACCTGAGCGGCAACTGGACGCCCGCGCCCCACGAGGAACTCACCGGAGATCCGGCCATCGCTGAGTTCGAGGGCGTCCCGATCAACGAAGCGGCGCGCGCGTGGGGACTGGCGTGGAGCCCATCGCGCGTCACCGTTCCGGAGCATCAGTGCCAGGTGCACCTCGCCGCATATATCTATGGCGGCCCTCTGAATCTGCGGATCTGGGAGGAAAAAGATCAGCAATCCCAGAAGCTCATCGCGATCCGTCAGTACATCAGCACCTACGAGCAGAACCGGACTATCTGGATGGACGGGCGTCCACACCCCGGCCCGACAGCGCCGCACACCTGGATGGGTTTTTCCACGGGCAAATGGGAAGGCAACGTCCTGACCGTATACACGACGCATATGAAGATGGGCGAGCTGCGCCGCAATGGATTGATGGAGAGTGACGAGGCTACGCTGGTCGAGCATTTCATCCGCAATGACGACATCCTGACGCACGTGAGCATTGTCACCGATCCAAATACGCTGACGGAGCCGTTTGTCCGGAGCCAGGCTTTCCGTCTGAACACGATGGAAGGGCTGAACTGGCTCTACCCGTGCGAATACGTTGAAGAGGTCGCGGGACGTCCGCGTGGTGCGGTGCCCGCGTTCCTGCCCGGGGAGAACCCATTCGTCGCAGAACATGCGGCAAAGATTCATGCCCCGGTGGAAGCGACGCTGGGCGGCGCCGAGACGATGTATCCGGAATATCAGTTGAAGATCAAAGCCGGCATGGCCGGTAACACGACGGCCGGGAAGGCAAGCAGATGAAACTGCGTACCGCGGCCGGTTTGATCTGTCTGGTGACGGCCTCGTACGGCCAGCAGAACGGGGAGCTCGAAGTTCTGCATGTCCAGGGAAATGTCTGGGTGATCGCCGGCGCCGGCGGTAACATCGCGGTGCAGACGGGCGATCTCGGCGTTCTGGTGGTCGACACCGGGCTCGCGCAGAACTCCGATAAAGTTCTGGCGGCGATTCGAAAGATCTCCGACAAGCCGATTCAATACGTCCTCAACACGGAGTTCGACCCGGACCACACCGGTGGCAACACTGCCATCCGCAGGGCCGGCGTTACGATCACCGGCGCTAACGTCACCGGCGAGATCAGCGATGCGACGGCGGGAGCGGCGATCCTCGCGCATCTGAATGTGCTGAATCGGATGAGCGCGCCGTCAGGCAAGCAGGCTCCAACGCCGGAAAGCGCCTGGCCTACCGACACCTACATTACCGGGCAGAAGGAAGTCTATTTCAACGAAGAACCCGTGACCCTGGTCTATCAACCGAAAGCCCACACGGATGGCGACAGCTTCGTATTCTTTCGCCGTTCGGATGTGGTGGCGACCGGCGATATCTACATTACGACCAGCTATCCGTTCATCGATATCGAGAACGGCGGCAGCATTCAGGGCGAAATCGACGCACTCAACAACCTGATGGACATCGTGATTCCGAAGCATGAAGAAGAGGCCGGGACGTATGTGATCCCCGGGCATGGACGCGTGTGCGATGAGTACGACGTGCTGGAGTATCGCGACATGATCACGATCGTCCGCGATCGCGTGCAGGCGGCGATCAAAAAGGGGATGACGCTCGAACAGGTGAAGGCTGCGAGGTATACGAAGGATTTCGATCCGCGCTACAGCGCGAAGAGCGGGTTTGGGACGGCGGATAACTTCATCACCGCGGTTTACAAGAGCTTCACCAGCGCCAAGAACTAAGTAGTCGCGTGTGTCGCGTCGCACTTGCACCATGTCCTGGGTCTAATCGTGGCGCGGGCTCTCAAGCCCGCCGCGCCGGCAGTCGTGCCAGCGCTTGTCGTGACAAGGCCAGTGTGCCCGTTGCACTGGCCTCTCGATTGCATTTCTTTGGACCCAGAGGTGTATTGTGCTCGATCTTGCCACGGCTTTGCAGTTTCCGATCGCGACATCCAGTTTCGCCGCGCAGCGTTTGCTCGATATTCTGCCGTTCCACGACTCCGAGGCTATGCGCAGCGCGCGCCTGAACCTCTATAGAGCCGGCGATTCCGCCGCGCGCGGATTCCGCGACGACACTTTTCTTTACGGCGCATTTCAGCTCGCTGATCGGGCGCAGGCCGCCTTAGCCGGCCTGGCGGTGGACGCTTCCACGTTCAAAGCGTTTACGCCGGGATATCTGCGGAAGGCCGCGTCGGACCTGATTGCAGGGTCGGCCGCGTTTTTCGAAGCGTTTGCGACGCCCTCCGCGCGACAGGTATTGCAGGACCGGATTCGCAACGCACGGCAGGTGCTGAGCTTCGCAAACGAAGTCTGCGCGCCGTCGAAATTATCGTCCGACGGCTACTATCCTCTCGATGAGATCGTCGAGAATTGCTACGCACGCGGGGATTATCCCGCGCCGTGGCTCCTCGAACAGGTGGGTGAGCGATATGCGGAGGCATGGCTGGCTGAGGCGTCGATCAATGGACGTCCGCTGCGAGGGTTGCAGTCGACCGGTCAAAGCTTATGCCTGGCGGACAAGACAATGCCAATGCTGCACGCCGGCATGGGAGCGTGCTTCGCGAGAAACACGATCCATCGCCTGACGCCGCTCAGCACAGCCGAAGAAATCGACGACGCTCTGAAATCTTTCCTCGATCTGGTTGACGACAACTCGCGCGCGGGTTACAAAGGCGCGGCGCTCGAGGCGCTGGGTTATGTGGTGCGGAGCCGCTATATCCAGATGGTCGATGCGATTTATGACCGGCTGGTGTTGATGGATGGTCCGGCATCCGAACACTTTTGGCACGGAGCGGGGCGGGCAATTTTCTTCTCGCCGATGTACATGGCGCCGGGATTCTCACCATTCCACGCGGCGGCGCGCGAGGGGCCCAACGATACAGCGCGGCTCAATGCGCGAGCCGGCGTGGCATGGGCCTTCACGATGGCGAACCTGAAAGAGCCGGAGATCGTCGCGGACTTCCTCATGCATTACGAGGACGAGATATCCGAAGACAGGGTCTTTGAAAACGGCGTGACGTCCGCGTTGATCTCAGCGGGAGAGACAGTCCCGGGCCATCGCTTCGTCACCGGATTCTGCCGGTACGACCCGGTGAGTCTGCCGGTCGCCGATAAGTGGAACCGGTACGTCGGATCCGATTGCGAGCCGCAGGTAACTTTTTATCGCGAAACGCTGCGGTCGAAGGGAATGCCGGGAGAGGTATTCCGGTATCATTCGCTGCGGGATCTGATTGCGAGTTTGGAAGTCTGATCCGAGTTGCGTACAGGTGTGCAGTTACCGCACACGCAGACCGGCAGTAACCTCATTGGCGATTTATGTGGCGCCGGAATTGCTATTCTCCCTGAATACATGACTCCCGCCGCGAGACTCGTTGTCGGCCTTTTTGCTATTGCTTCTTTCGGGAGTGAGATCAGAGCGCAGCCGTGCGACAAATTCGACGTAGCCTCGATCAAAGTGAATACCAGCGGCGGCGGACGTAGCTATCCGGAGCTGGTTCCGGGAGGCAGACGCCTCATCGCGACAAATCAGTACCTGATGGCGCTCCTCATGTTCGCTTACGATGTTTCACCCCTGCAGGTCTCGGGTGTTCCGAGCGCCTTTTTCGAGAAAAGATACGACATCGAGGCGACGTGCGAAAAGCCCATGACTAAGGAACAGCTCCCGCGTCTGCTTCAGTCGCTGCTGGAGGAACGCTTTCATCTGTCCATTCGTCGCGAACTGAGAGAACAGACCGTGTACGCCTTGATTGTGGGGAAAGGCGATTCCAAACTCCACGAAACTACCCATGAAAACGAGGAGCAAGGCCTGAGACAAGCCGGCCATAGTTTCACGTTCACCAATGCAACGATGGCGACTCTGATCAGCGTACTGTCTCAGGTGGCCGGACGCAAGGTTCTGGACAAAACAGGACTGGGCGGCCAATACGACTTCACGCTGAGCTACGCTCCGGATCGCGACGGCGCCAGCGGCGGCGGATCGGATAACCTTCCTGAGTCAGTTTTCACCGCTCTTCGGGAGCAGCTCGGTCTGGACCTCGAAACCCAAAGAAGCCAGATTGAGTTTATTGTTGTTGACAACATTGAGCCGCTTATTCCGAACTAACACCGATACAGACCCACCCGAAGTCGATAAACCGCGGCCCGAGGGAATGCGCGAGGAGGTCTTCAAGGCCACCGTGCCCTGTTGATGAATGTCGATCATGTGGACCCTCTCCTGACTGAAGGAGCGTTCTCTCGGGTTGTCTCACAAAGGGTAAGTTGTGAGACGAGACTGACAGATCGTCTTAGTCATCATCCCCGTTGTCGTGCTCCTCCCGCAGGACATGTGCGACTTTTGGGGTATACATGGCGTCCATCAACTCCTGCACCTGGTCGTGGCGCATATAGACGCCATGCCAGGAATTTGCGGCCAAAATAACGCAGATCATTAAATTGCGAATCCAGCGCGACAATGCGCACCTCCAGCAGTCAACGCGACAAAAGTCTGGGGAAATTAATGCCGTGCTGAGAGCCCGGCATCCAAAAGGAAACCTAGGCGAAGGGCGGCGCTCTGGAACCATCAAATGAGAGCAGCGGAACCGACTGATACCGTACTTGAGAAGTGCGGGGAACGCGCGCGCTCACGATGGGAAATGCGAAGAGGCTCAGGGGCGGAGCAACTATCGCCCACGGGGTGTGTGATCCGACAGAACTCAGGGCAAGAGATAGCACCAACGCGACACACAGGATCGCGATCAGTGCACGTGATTTGGATGTTGTTCTCACTGCCTGGCAATATTGTACCTGAGGAAGTGATGTAAACGCACAGTCGCCCCATCGTGTCTTGAAACCGGTAAGTTTTGCGACTGCGGGAGAACTCGATATCTACAGGATTCCATCGTCTCAATAGTCCGCTGCAAAACGAAACTCCTGTTATTGAGTTGGGACATGCCACCGTTCTCGCTCGGACTGCGATAGCAGGGCCGAGGTTGAAGAATTGTCACGCCCGCGGTACAAATCGAACCTGCAACCGTCTGCTCCGTGTGTCAGGTGTGGGCCGTCTACCGCGAGACGGGCCAGCCGGTCTGGCCCAGGGAACTATCCTGCGATTCGTACGGCGTAAATAGTGCCCAGGTCTTTCACTCAGGCCATCGCCATCTCGCCGACCCGCTCCTGCTTCCAAAGAGCGACGTAGCCGGAGAGCTGTCGCATCATCTCGCGGAACCCCTCTATCGTGAGCGATTGCGCGCCATCGCTGACCGCCTTTTCCGGACACGGGTGAACTTCCACAATCATGCCGTCGGCGCCGATCGCCACCCCGGCTTTCGCGAGCGCGGGCACGAGACTGCGCTTGCCGGTCGCATGGCTCGGGTCGAGGATCACCGGCAGGTGCGTGAGCTCATTGAGCACCGGGATGGCCGAGATATCGCAGGTGTTGCGCGTGGCGGTTTCGAAGGTCCGGATGCCGCGCTCGCACAGCATGACCTGCGAGTTACCATGCGCGACGACGTACTCGGCGGACATCAGCAGTTCCTTGATGGTCGAACTGAGGCCGCGCTTCAGGAGCACCGGGCGTCCGCAGCGTCCAAGCGATTTGAGAAGCGCGAAGTTCTGCATGTTGCGCGCGCCGATCTGCATGATGTCGGCGTATTCGGCGACGAGGTCCACGTCGCGATCGCTCATAACTTCGGTGATGATGGCGAGGCCGGTGGCGGCGCGGGCTTTGGCGAGAAGCTTGAGCCCTTCTTCTTCGAGGCCCTGAAAATCGTATGGGGAAGTGCGGGGCTTGAAAGCGCCGCCGCGCAGGATCTGAGCGCCGGCGGAGGCGACGGCTTCGGCGGTCTCCATGATCTGCTTCTCGTTCTCGACCGAGCAGGGTCCGGCCATGGTGACGAAGTTGTCGCCGCCGATCTCGGCGCGGCCAACGCGAATCGTGGTGCGCTCCTTGCGAAATTCCTTGCTGACAAACTTATATGGAGCGGAGATGCGCACCGCTCGTTCGACTCCAGGAGTGGCCTCGAGCGATTCGAGACACGCCGTGACGTCACCGCCCACACCGACTACGCCGATCACAACTCTTTCCTCCCCCGCGATCGAGTGGACTTTAAAACCGAACTCCTGAATCCGTTCCGTGACATGTTCTACTTCCTCGCGAGTCGCATGGGGCCGCATTGAAATGATCATTTCCAACCTTCCATAAAATAAAAAACCCACTCTCATCGAGTGGGTTGGTAATGCTGAAGTTCAGACCAGACCAACGCCACTATGGAGAGGGGCTCCAAAATCGATAGGCGAAATAGCCGTGGAACGTGGTCATGGAAAGAACTACTATAACACCGCGCTGTCCCACTTGCGTCCCCGTCTTAAATCTGCCAAAGTATAGTTGCACGGTATGGCGAATAAATGGCGAATATGGGTGCTGCGGCATTACAGTTAAGAGCCGAACTGCGGAGCCGCTTCGACGTCCCATTCGAAGCCGGTAAAAGGCAGGAAAAGAAGCAGATACCCACGGGCATTCCGGCTATCGACAAGCTGACTGGGGGCGGCATCCCCCGCGGCACTTTAACTGAGATCTGCGGCACGGAATCCACCGGGCGCACAACGGTGACGTTCGCCCTCCTCGCGCAGACGACGCGTCGCGGCGAATGCTGTGCCTGGATCGACACTTCGGGTGCGTTTGACCCCGCTTCGGCTGTGGAAGCCGGCGTGGAGCTGGATCGCGTCCTGTGGGTGAATTGCGGCGGGAATGCGCAGCACGCCCTCAAGTCCACCGACCTGCTGATTCAGGGAGGCGGATTCGGGCTGGTGGTGCTCGACATGGCCGATACGCCCGACGCCACGGCGCGCCGCATCCCTCTTGCTTCGTGGTTCCGTCTGCGCCATGCGGCAGAGCGGACCGGCGCCGCACTGGTTGCGGTCACGCGGCAGATCAACGCGCGCTCATGCTCGGAGCTGCAGATCGAGATGAGCGCGCAAAAGCCGCTGTGGATCGGCAATCTGCTGCGGGGTCTGCTGACAAAAGCGATGAGCCGGAAGCATTACCGCTGCGAAGCGGTCGATTTTATTGTTGGGAAGTGAATGATGGTGCCTGTGCCACCAGCATGCCGCTGAGTTATAAGCCTTCCGGTGAATCATGCAAATTCTTTTCGCCTGCCTGCACGCTCCCGGGAACCTGCCGCTGGCGGTCGAATGCGCGCACGGCTTTTCCCCCTGTATAGAAGAAGACCCGCCCGACACGGTCGTCTTCGATGTGCGCGGGCTCGAAGCTCTGTACGGTCCGCCGGAGAAGCTGGCGCGAGAGATCGAGCGCCGCATCGGCGTGCCGGCGTCGATCGCGATTGCGGCAAATCCGGATGCGGCGATTCATGCCGCGCACGGAATACCGGGGATCACCGTCATCGCGCCTGGCATGGAAGCGGAGGCACTGGCGCGCCTGCCGGTGAATCTTCTGGGCGCCGTATTTCCTGAGCGCGTCTCCAGCCAGACGGCCGAGCTGCTCGATTTGTGGGGCGTCCGGACATTCGGCGAATTTGCGCAGTTGCCGCCTCTCGGAGTGGCGGCTCGCATCGGCGATGAGGGCGTCCTGCTGCAGAGCCTCGCCCGCGGCGAAAGCCATCGGCAACTGCGGCCTATCGTGGACCCGCTCGCATTCGAGGCTGAGCTTGAGCTCGATGATGTGGTGGAGTCGATCGAGTCCCTCGCTTTTATCGTGTCCCGATTGTTGAATGAAGTCTGCGCGCGTCTGGCGGCGCAATCGCTGGCCACCAATGAAATCCATCTGAGCCTGACGCTCGAACGAGCGTCGTTTAAACAAGTGCCGCTCGAACACATCCCTGACCATTACGTCACGCTGAAACTGCCGGTGCCTATGCTGGATGCGAAGGCATTTTTGAAAATGCTGCAGCTGGATTTGAACGCGCGCCCGCCAGCCGCGCCGGTTTTAAAAGTGTCGCTCAGGGCCGAACCGGTAAAGCCGCGCCGCACCCAGCATGGCTTGTTCGTCCCGTCATCGCCCGAGCCGGAAAAGCTGGAGCTGACGGTATCGCGCCTGCGCCATCTGGTGGGAGAAGACCATGTAGGAAGCCCCCGGTTGCGGGATACGCATCGCCCCGACAGCTTTTATATACGTGGCGCGTACACGACACATTCCGCGGTTGCCGAAATGCCCCTGCCGGTGAAAGCCCCCTGCCTCTGTCTGCGTCGCTTCCGCCCGCCGCGCGCCGCTCAGGTCATCGTTGTAAATCACCAGCCGGTGCGTATCGCCGCTCCATCCATCGGCGGTCGCGTAGTGATGGCCAAAGGACCATGGCGGACCTCCGGCGAGTGGTGGAAACAGAACCAGTGGGACCGCGACGAGTGGGATGTGGCGCTCGAATCGGGCGCCATTTACCGGCTTTTTCAGGACGCCCGCGCGGGAGGGCGGTGGTTCATTGAGGGCGCTTACGACTAATTCTCCGAAGCCTTCCCGGCGGACTCCACGACCAGCATCTCGATTGCGTCCTTCGCGGATCCAGCTTCAGGCCGAGCTGATCCTTCACCGCATCGAGGATCGCGCGATTCACGTCGTCCTGGCTCCGCGCATCCTGCGTATAAATGACGATGTCGTAATCGATATAACCGGTCATACCGAGCTTGACGAAATTCCCGATCGGCTCCTTCGTAGCTTTGCTGCGCAGCATGCCGCCTTCGGCCGGTGACAGCTTCCACTGAAACGTCTCGTCCGGACCTGCCTGCTTCAGCCCGATATTCTTCTTGCCCGGCATCAGATGACAGACCGGCGTTCCTTCGTATCATGGCGCACCTTCAACTGGAAACCGATCCTCGCTCAGCCCGGAGCATCGGCCGGGCCTCATCCGTCGGCTCCTTGTCGCCCTCCGCTTTCGCCGTAATCTCCCAGACGATGCTGTCAGCCCGTGCCGGTTCGCTCGCAAGCTGGTACGGCCACACATCCCAGGCAGTAAGGATGAGGGAGCGCAGCGTGCCCCGGATCGCACGCGAGCCCCGAAAATCTGAAACGGTTTGCCGCCGGTGCCAGGGAATGACAGGTCGTGTTCGCGCGGATTGAAGCGATGGATGCGCATCGGTGTTCCTGTAGCTGGCATTCTGTCGAAAGAACCGCGCTACGGCCCACCGGTTATACTGGCAAGTGATCAACGACGGAAGCGGGAGTAACTCAATGGTAGAGTCACAGCCTTCCAAGCTGTTGGTTGCGAGTTCGATTCTCGTCTCCCGCTCCAGATTCCAAACGACTTACGCCGCCCGGCGAAGCATTCCATTATTTTCCGATAAGTTCCGGAAAGCAGGTTTCGTCTCTCACGGGATGAGATTTCCAGTGGCTCTCGCGGCTGTAGCGGCGTACATTTTGGCATGCGCTGACAGCGGCGACTGAATGCCGACAGCATCCAGCGACGCGTGTCGGCAATCACGGCCATGCACATCGCCGCAGGATTCGATTCGCCAATCGCGAGCACCGAAGTGAAGTTGACGTTGATTTCGCTGTCGTAGATCCTGGAGTCCGGTTGCGAGGCCCATCTCACGGGACACTCCGGCCAGCGAAGTCAATCCGCCCTGGCGAAGGGTAGACAGCCGAATCGCAATGACCGTTCGCCGGCGGACATCCGTACAGCGCCAGCGGCGAGATAAGATCTCAGCGAGCGCGAGCGCCGCCAGCTTGCTTCCGTACTTCCATAATTATAGAATTATGGTTGCATGTCCACGCGACTCTCTGAGCAACCCTCCGAAGATGAGATCGCCCGCTTCGCAGACATGTTTTCCGCGATGGGGGCCGGTCCGCGCCTGCGCATCATGCGCGCGCTGCTCTCGGCCCATCCCGACGGGATGATCGTCGGCGATATCGGCTCGGATCTCGGCATCCCGGCTTCGACTCTCTCGCATCATCTCGACAAACTGAAGAATGAGGGCCTGATCCGGGTCCGGCGGGAGGGCACGTATCTCTGGTATTCGGCCAATGCGGAAGCGCTCCAGGAGTTGCTCGGATTCCTCTATGCCGAGTGCTGCACCCGCAACAAAGCGATCAAGCCGCAGGCGCTGTTCAGGCTGTGCAAATGAGAGTGAATATGGACATCAAAGAAGCGGTCAAAGAAAAGTACGGACAAGCCGCATTGCGCGTCAACACCGGTGGCAGCTCATGCTGCGGCGCCTCCGCCGCCCTTGATGGTTGCTGCGATCCGATCACTTCGAACCTCTATGACGACGCGCAGACCAACGAAATCCCGCAGGAGGCCGTGCTCGCGTCTCTGGGTTGCGGGAACCCTTCGGCCCTGGCCAACCTAAACGCCGGCGAAACCGTGCTCGATCTCGGCTCGGGCGGCGGCATCGACGTTCTGCTCTCGGCGCGCCGTGTCGGCCCCGCCGGAAAGGCGTACGGGCTGGACATGACGGATGAAATGCTCGCCCTCGCGCGCGAAAACCAGCGCAAAGCCGGCGCTGAGAATGTCGAGTTTCTCAAGGGCGAAATCGAGAACATCCCGCTGCCCGACAGCTCGGTTGATGTCGTGATCAGCAACTGCGTCATCAATCTTTCCGGCGACAAAGACCGTGTGTTGAGCGAAGCATTCCGGGTCCTGAAGCCCGGCGGCCGGTTCGCCGTCTCCGACGTCGTGACGCGCGGGAAAGTGCCGCCCGAGGTGCGCCAGAATATGCTGTTGTGGGTTGGCTGCATCGCCGGCGCGCTCGAAGATCGCGAGTACGCCGCGAAGCTCGCGCGCGCGGGCTTTGGCGAGATCGACATCGAGCCGACTCGTGTGTATGACATCGAAGACGCGCGGATGTTTCTGAGCGGGCAGGGCGTGGATGTCGACGCGATCGCACCGCTGGTGGAAGGCAAATTCATCAGCGCGTTCATTCGCGCTGTGAAGCCGGAGAATCGGAGCGCATGACACGGGCTCTGGTCGCGGAGGCCATCGGCACCGCCCTTCTGCTGGCCGCGGTCGTCGGTTCCGGCATTATGGGCGAACGTCTTGCCGGCGGAAACGTCGCGATCGCGCTGCTGGCGAACACGCTCGCGACCGGCGCCACGCTGGTCGCGCTCATCCTCATCTTTGGACCGATCTCAGGCGCGCACTTCAACCCTGCGGTGACGCTCGCCGACGCTTCACAAGGCGGCCTCGCGTGGCGGGCGGTCCCCGGTTACGTGACGGCGCAGATTGCGGGCGCGTTTGTTGGCGTCGCGGCGGCGCATCTCATGTTCGGCGAGCCGGTATTCAGCGCGTCGCACCACGCGAGATCAGGCGGCGCGCAGCTTCTCGCCGAGTTCATCGCCACCTTCGGCCTGCTCTCCACGATTTGGGGATGCGCCCGTTCGCGCTCGTCCGCCGTGCCCTTCGCGGTCGGCGCTTACATCACGGGCGCGTATTGGTTTACGTCGTCGACTTCTTTCGCCAATCCCGCGGTAACGCTCGCGCGTTCCGCAAGCGACACATTCGCTGGAATCCGTCCGGTGGACGCGCCCGGCTTTATCGCCGCGCAGCTTGCCGGCGCGATCGCGGCCACGGCATTGTTTCGCTGGCTCGCGCCGCCCGCTGACAGGAGGATCTGAATGGCGACCGGGAAGCGTGTCCTCATTCTCTGCACCGGAAACTCCGCCCGCAGCCAGATGGCCGAAGGACTGCTGCGGCACGACGCGGGCGATCAGTTCGATGTCGCGAGTGCGGGAACGAAACCGACCGCCGTGCGTCCCGAAGCCATCACCGCGATGCGCGAAATCGGGATCGATATCAGCGGACAGCGATCGAAGCGTGTGGATGAATTCCGCGACCGCCCGTTCGATTACGTCATCACTGTCTGCGACAACGCGCGGGAGACCTGCCCGGTCTTCTTCGGACCCGCCGAAAAGCTGCATCACGACTTCGAAGATCCAGCGGCCGCCCAAGGCAATGAGGAACAAAGGCTGGCGGTATTCCGCCGCGTGCGGGATGAGTTGCGGGCTTATCTCGCGGACTTCAGCAGGCTCGCATATAAGCCACGGGATTCCCCCGCACCCGCATCTTCACCCGGTAAATCGACGTGAAACAAGCGCAGTAGAGCTCATCCCAATCGGGGCCGCCCCAGTTGAGGTTTGCGATATGCTCCGGCAGATCGATGATGCCGAGGTGCTCGCCCGCGGGACTGAAAATCCAAATCCCGCGCGGTCCGGTGACGTAGATGTTCCCCCGCTCGTCGCACTTCATACCGTCGACGACGCCATGCCAGATCTCGCCATCCCCGATGTTCGCGGCTAAAATCCGGCTGTTGCGGAGCGATCCGTCAGGAGCGACATCGAAAACCCGGATGCGCGCCCGCGGCGTATCGTCGACGTAGAGCAGCTTTTCATCCGGCGAAAAGCAAAGGCCGTTCGGTTGCCCGAAATCGTCGGCTTCGAGATGGAGTTCGCCGTCCGGAGACACGCGGAAGACTCCCTGAAAAGTCAGCTCATGCGCGCGCTCGAGACCCACAGCCGCAACATCACGCCCGTATGAAGGATCGCTGAAATACACCGAGCCATCCGCGCGCACCACCACGTCGTTCGGGCTGTTCAGTTCCTTCCCCTGCCAGTGCGATGCGACGACGCGCCGCTCGCCCGCCGGCGATTCGCACACCAGCGAGTTCGTATTGTGTTCGCAGATGTAGAGGTTGAGGTCGCCATCGTAAGTCATCCCGTTGGCGCGGTTCGTGGGATTCCGCGCTTCAGTGGTGTTACCGTCGCCGGGCGCCCAGCGATACCGGATACTTGCGGGGATGTCGCTGAAATAGAGACACTGCTCGCGCGGATTCCAGATCGGCCCCTCGACGAATTGAAATCCGGTGCAGAGCTTCTCGACAACCGTCTGCTCGCCGGTCAGGTCGAGCAACGCCGGCGACTTCGCGTCAGCCGGCGCGCTCACTTAACGCTCTTGATCCACTTCAGAATCGGACCGGTGACGCTCGTGTCGGCGGTGTCGGGCGACATCACTTCCGAGATGTGGCTGTGGTCCTTGAACGTTTCGAAGACCGGGCACTTGCCCGCTTTGCACAGCTCGTCTTTCAAGGTATTCGCGAACGCGATGATATTCGGCGGATCGAGCTCCGCCACCGTAAGCATGAACGGAATCTTCGCGTTGATCAGGCCGGGCAGGTTCGATCGCGCCAGTTGCGTGGCGGCGTCAGGCTGATTCGCTCGTCCTCCGCCACCGCCTGCGCCGCGTCCCGCGCCGCGGCCTGCTCCACGCCCGGCTCCTCGACCGGCTCCTCCTCCTTCGGCTGCCGGCGGCGCGGCCGCGCCGTTCGGCGGATTGCACGGTCCGAATCCGCCCTGTGTCGCGGGCGGCGTGGCCGGCAGAATATCGAACGCGGGCGGCGACATGAAGATCACGCCCTTAATACCGATCCCTTCCGGGCCGTAAAATTCCGGATGCGCGACGTACGTGCTGGTCGGAACATTGCCGGCCGATTGCGTCCAGATGAAAACGCGATTGGGATTTCCTTTGTGGGCGGCGATGTTCTTGTTGACCCACTGCACGATGAGCGAAATGTCTTTGGCAGGATCGTCCCACGCGGTGCCTGGCCGCCGCTGCATGTTCACGCCAACCATGCCGCTCTTCACGGCCCACAGCATTACGTTGTCGTAGAAGACGTCGCCGTTGGGACCGCCCTGCAGCTTATTGCCGGCTCCGCCCGAGACGTAGATCAGGACCGGCCGCTTGCCGCCGCCCTTCTCGGGCGAGAAGATATCGAGGACGTTTTTCGGGTCGGGCCCGAACGAGATATCGCGGAGAATCGTCACGCCCTTGTAAGGTGGATTCGGATGCAGCGGCCGGTAAACCTGCGCGGTTTCCGGAACGCAAACGCCGCGCCCGATCGTGACAAGCTCCTTCGCGATCTCCGGCGGGACCGCGGCCTGGATGATGCCTGCCGAGGCGACAACGGCAAGGCCGAGGAGAGGGAGTGGCAATCTCATCACGCGATGTTCGCCTTGTACAACGCCGTCAGCTTGCCCCACGCGCGCTCTGCTTCCGCCTTGTTGTAAGTCGAGTCGCCGTTGGCCTGCTTCGGCATGTCCGGCACGCACCAGCCATGCACGCACGTCGTATAGACTTCGATCTCCGCCGGATTGTGCGCCGCGATGAAAGCTTCCTTCAGCTTGTCCTTATCTGTTGGCGAATTCTTGTCGTCGCTGTTCGCGATTCCGAAATACATCTTCGCCTTGATCTTCGGAGCGAGCAGATGCGGGCTGTTCGCGTTGGGCGTCACAAGCCCACCGCCATGGAAAGAGCCGCCGGCGCCAATGCGGTCGGGCAAAGACGCCGCGGTTCGCACCACCAGCGGTCCGCCCATGCAGTAACCCTGCACGCCGATCTTCTTCTTTTTATTCACGACCTTCTGCTTGTCAAAGAATTCTACAAACGCCGCGGCATCTTTTTCGGCCGCGCCGTCCGCGCCGATCGAGGCCATCAGCGGAGTGATCTTCGCCCGGTCTTTGGCGAAGTCTACATTGGAGGCGTCCGTGAAAGGCGGCTTGGTCAGCCTGTAGAAAGGATTCGGCACCAGCACGGAATATCCGTCCGCCGCGAGGCGCTTCGCCATATCGCGCATGGACGGACGCAGCCCGAATGCGTCGGGCCATAAGATCACGGCCGGATGCGAGCCGGATTTCGGATGAATAAACGCCGCGTCGCAGGTTCCGTCCGGAGTCTTGATCTCGACGTCCGTCTCGACGATGTTGTCGGCTGCTTCAGCCGAAAGGGCGCTGGCTCCCATTCCCGCCGCGACGGAAAAGCCCACAAACTCGCGTCGCCCGACTTCGCCGGATTGGGACTGCTTCTTCGATTCTTCGCTCATCGTGTATCTCCTTTGACTGGAATTTTTCCTCGAAGAAGAGTTTATCGCTTTCCACCGCGCTCATGCGTGGTCGAGTGATTCGTAAATCCGAATCTGCCGCAGAATCCCGAGAAGCGTGATCGCCGCAAGCATGCCCAGAGCCGCCTGATCCGCAAATACCGGATCCTGGCGCGCGAGCCGAGCGGCGATCCAGACCACTCCGCAGATACCCAGCATTCCCGCATTCACCTTCGTATGCTCCGCGATCACCGGCACAGCCGAGAATCTCCGCGCGACCGCGACCGCCAGCCAGAAGATGTCGATCGAAAGGAACGCCACCACGATCCATGAAAACGACGCTATTCCGCCCGCCAGACGCAAATGGCTGCTCATTACCGTGGTGAGCGCCGCGCCGGTCATGAAATGCAGCAGGCCGGTAAGAAAATCCACCGGATAGCTGCGGCGGGGGTAACGCACCGCCGCGTCCGGCTGCATGAAGACCATTTCGAAGTAGAGGCCAGACACCAGGAACAGACGCGATAAGAGCAGAATCACAATGCCGAGGCGGAGCACTTCCAGCCGAACCTGCCAATCGTGAAACCCCGCCTCGAAGGCGTGCCGAAGGACGGCGCCCATCGGTTCGCGCATGACGGCCGCGGTGGCGCCATAAAGCCAGAAGGCGCTGCGGTGCAGGTCCGGTAATCTGCGGGGCACTGCCGCGGCTGGCTGGGGGACGACACTGGCCCAGTCTACGATGTGGAGGACATGCCGCGCAGCAGCTCGCACACCTTGCGGGCGGCATTGTGCGAGGCCAACTTCTTCGACGATCCCTCGGCTGAGACGGCATATTCTTTGCCCACTCTCACTTCGACTGTAAATGTGCGCGCATGGCCCGGCCCGTTTTCCCCCATCAGGAAATACAGCGGGCGCGGCAGCTTTCTGTCGCGGCTCAACCGCTCCAGTTCCGCCCGGAAATCGTGCGGCGGACCGCTGCCCGCGATCTCCTCCAGCTCTTCATCGGGAGGCCACGCATGGCGGGTGAGAAGATCGCGCGCCGCGGCAATCCCGCCATCGAGGTACACAGCGGCCAGCACAGCCTCGAAGGCGTTCACAAGAAGCCGCTGCTTGTTGCGTCCGCCGGCCGTTTCCTCGCCGCGCCCCAACTGCAGATAGCGGCCGAGCTCGAGTCTATGCGCCACCGCCAGAAGATGAGCCGCGCTGACGAGATGGTTCTTGAGCAGTGAAAGCTGGCCTTCGGTGTAGCCGGAAAAACGCTGGAAGAGCGACTCGCTGACGAGGAACCCGAGGATGGCGTCGCCGAGGAACTCCAGCCGCTCGTTGTCGGCCGGGAGTCCGGGTGGCTCGGCCGGCTGCAACTCGTTCGCGCTGGAGCTGTGGGTTAAGGCTCGAGCGAGCAGGGGGCGGCTGGTGAAGCTATAGCCAAGCGCCCGCTCGAGCTCGTCTAAATCAGATTGCACTGGTGTGGTGATTCCAAATTTAGTTCACTATTGACCGGCGCATTTGTCGGGCGGTTGTAAATCTGCCCCACACGACCTTCGGAGTCACCACACCAGCGACTGGGTTGTTTCGGCACGCCGGCTATTTCGTCGCGGGACCCTTCGCCTGCACGGCGCGGACGCGATCGGCCTGCGCGATGCTCTTGATCTGCGCGGGCGCGTCGGCCGAGTTCATGACTTTCTCGTCGTAAGCAATAGCTTCATCGAACTTTTTCGCGGCGAGAAGCGCGCGGCCGGCGCGAATCATGAGCACCGGGTCGGGATTCTGCGCAATACCTTTTTCGAAATCGGCGACAGCTTCGTCGGTCTTCTTGCGAGTCAGCGCGACGGTGCCCATCGCTTGATACGAGAGCGATTCTGCCTGCTTCTTGCGCTTGTCCCACTGCTCGTCGGTCGCGTTGCTGTAAAGCTGCGGTTTGCCGCCGTTCTCGATAACGTCAAGTGCGTCGTGCGCATACTTGTCGGCTTTCGTCAGCTTTTCTTC
>DASZLP010000161.1:0-43393 GCA_035552355.1 Bryobacteraceae bacterium
CGGCACGGTAACGTCGGTGTTCCCGGTCGCGGTCGCAATGTGAAAGTCGAAATTCTGCGTCGCGCTGGTCAGGAATGTCGTCGCCGTGTTGTCGAGCCGGACGGTGTTGTTGGTTGCGCCCGTCCCGCTGGCGCTGAGCTCCGTCCCGCCGCCCGCGATATTGCTTAACGCGATGCCCAGCCCGGTCGCATCCACGGCGCTGTTGGCGCCGCTCAGATCAACATTTACCTGGCTGTTAGCCTGCGCCGCCGCGGCGCCGTTCGCGCTGCCGCCGCCGCCCACGAACGTCACGAGGTTGGAGTTGTAGATGCCACCCGTATTAAGATTGACGTTCGACGCCTGCCGGTTGATTTCACTCAGCAGGCCCTGATACTCGTTGTTCAGAGTGGTCCGGCTGCCTGTGAAGGTGTTGGAGGCGGATTCCGTCGCCAGAGTGCGCAGGCGGTCGATGATGGTTGAAATATTGTTCAACCCGCCATCGACGATTTGCAGGGTACTGACGCCGTTATTGGCGTTCAGAACACCCTGCGTCAGCTCGGCCGTATCGCCCCGGAATTTGTTGGCCACAGCCAGACCCGCGGCGTCGTCGGCCGATGAGTTGATTCTGTAGCCGGAGGAAAGCTGCGCGATGGTGTTTTCCTGAAACTGGTTGTTGGTGCGGATATTATTCTCCGCGATCAACGAACTGATATTTGTCTGAATTGATAAAGACATTCTTTGCGTCCTTCAATGTGAGAATGACCCGGCATCCTGCCGAGGCTCCGGGTTCTCCCAAATCGTTCGGGATGCCCGGAATATCTCCTGAGAAACATATCGGCAGCGAGGCCGCAAATTTTAGCGACGGTCGCACTGGAGCCGATCGTCATTACGACGATCAGCCGCTCGCCTGCGCCGCCGCCCCCAGCAACCGCAGGGCCTCCACCACTTCCGCTACTCCCGCCGGGCCGGATGACGCCAATTCCAGCGCCTGGCGATTCTCCGCCGCCACGGCCAGGGTTTCCTTGCGCATGACCGGCACCTGGCGCGGCGCCCGCACGCCCAGCTTCACGCGGGTGCGCGAGATTTCGATCACCTCGATCTCGATATCGGCGCCGATCGCGATCGTCTCGCCTGGCCGCCTGCGCAGCACTAACACAATCGGGTCCAGCCGTTATCCGCCGAAAGCCGGTAGCCCGCCGGCGGCGCGCCGGGACGCACGATCTGCGCTCCCCGCTTGTTGTGCAGGTTGATCACGACGGGCGAATTCAGATTCACCTGCACGCTGTCGCCCGACGGCATGAGCAGCAGGACGCACAGAACATCTTCCCCGATGATGGGATCGCGGCCCTCGGGGAGCAGCAGCAGGGCGCGCTCTTCCTCGGGAATCTCCAGCCTGAATCCGCGATCGATGACATAAACCGGCAACGCCACGAAGCAGACGCGCTCGCTTTCAACGCTTTGCAGATAGACGAGCGGACGCTGCGCCGGAATCTCGACCGGCGCGATACGGCGCTCGTCCTCGAACCCGGGGAGCCCGGCCGGAAAGAAAATCTCGCAATCCGGGTGAAGCCGGATCTCTCCGAGCCAGGGGGAACAGATCGTGGGTGCAGCGGTGGTTGTCATGCGGCGTTCTCTGCTGGCGCGCGCTCTTTTATCACCGGCGCGCCCGCCAGCTCCTGCACCATGAAAGCCGCATGATGCCCCGCGTTGACCATCTGACCGTGATACCTCGTCTTGCCATTGAGCATCAGATCGAGCGGCTGCTCGGCCGAATATTCGAAGCTCACCACGTCGCCGATCTCCAGATTCATTAAATCCCGCAGCCGCAGCCGTGGGCCCGAAAGCATGACCTCGGCAGGTAACTCTGCCTTCCGCAGCAGATCGAGCACGGCCGCCTGCTCGGCTTCGGTCGACGCGCTCTTCCGCAGAGTCCACTGCTGGTCGAACTTCTGGCGCATCATCTTGATGATGATCGACGGCATGGCGATGTTCATCATCCCGATCGAATCGCCGATGCGGATCTCGATCGCCACCGCCACCACGGCTTCGGTGGGCGCCAGAATCTGCAGGAACTGCGGCTCGGTCTCGATGTTGTCGATCGTGAATTCGATCGGCGTGACGAATGTCCACGCCTCGCGCAGATCGCGCAGAATCAGGCGCAGCAGGCCGTCGAGCAGCACCTGTTCAATCTCGGTGATTTCGCGCGCGGCGTTGAACTGCAGCTTGCCATCACCGCCCAGCAGGATCTCGAGAATTGGAAAAATCAGCGACGAATTCAACTCGAGCACGGCGTTGCCGTCGTACGGCTTCAATCCGACCGACGCGAGGCATGTCGGCGAGGGAAGGCATTCGAGAAACTCGGAATAAGACAACTGCTCGACGCTGACGAGATTAATGATCAGATAAGACCGAAGATAGGCCGACAGACTCGATACCAGGTTGCGCACGAAGTTGTCGTGCAACTGGTGAATCGCGTGGAGCTGCGATTTGGCAATCCGGTCCGGGCGGCGAAAATCGAACAGGACGGCGCGCTTCGAGCTGGCACGGTCCGCCTGGCGGCCCGGCGTGTTCTGAAAGGCGGCGTCGATTTCCTGCTGGCTGAGCTGCCGTGTCCCCATTGTGTTAGACGAGCATACGGGTTAAGCGAGGTAATCGAACAGGCTCTTTTTTGAAATGGCGGCCTGCGCCCCATAAGCCGCGGATTGGTCGGTTGTCTCGGTCGCAAGATCGGTGGCGGCCTGCGTGATATCGGTATCGCGAATCCCCGAGATACCGACCTGTAACGCCGTGACCTGATTGGCCGCGTTATTCTGCTCGCTCGTCAGCGTCTGCTCGGAAGTGCCGTAATAACTCTGCTGCTGGTTTAGCCAGTCCTGGGCTGTCCCAAGCGATGTGAGCGCCGCCGCAATGCCCGGTTGATCGTTGTTCGCCACAGCGGTCGAAAGGGACGCGAGGGCGGCAATCGTGCTGTTTGCGGTCGAGGCGCCGGCCGCATCCTGTGGATCGAAAACCTGTTGCGCCGTCAGGGATTGGAATACCGGCTCGCCCTGCGGGTTGGCGATGACGCGCGTCGCAGTCGAAGCCGTCTGCGCGGTGATCGTCCCCGTGGCGGCGTCGTATTTATAGGGGGCGGATTGATCCTGATTGCCCCCGAAAATATAGCGGCCTTCCGCCGTCGTATTGGCAAGGCCGGCGATCTGCTGCTGAATCCCCTGTATCTGGGTAAGAATGCTCGGGATATTGGTGGGTGACAGCGGCGTGCTCGCGGCCTGGGACGCCAGAGTCTTTGCATTGTCGAGGAGCGAAATGGCGGAGCCGAGCGAAGTGTCGGCCGCACTGGCCTCCGCCTGCACACGGGTAAGATTGGTCTGATACGCCTGCGTGGTCGCGAGCGCCGATTCAAGGCTCACGAGCTGTGGCGTTTCGGCGGGCGCATCGGCCGCATCCTGCACCCGAAAACCGGATGAGAGCTGCCGTTCCGTCTGGGCGAGATCCTGTTGCAGGTTCGAGATGCCGTTCAGGAACCACTCCGAGCCGGCGGTCGCGGAGTTAATCTGCATTGCTCGCCTCCCGCGCAGGAAGCGCCGGCAGGAGTGCCGAGCCAGCACCCCTGAAAGGGATACCGGGCGCTGCGGGCGAGAGCGCCCGCGCCACAGGCGAGACGCCCGGTATCTCCTCCGGGGGTGCCGATTGTGAAAAGTGCAAATCAATCATTTGATGAGGTCCACCGTGTCGCCCAGTAACTGGTCGAGAATCGAAATCACTTTCGCCGACGCTTCGTACGACCGCTCGAAACCGGTGATCGTGACGGCCTCCTGGTCGAGCGAGACGCCGCTCAACTGCTGACGATCCGACTGCGCGGATGTAAGGGTCGCCTGATCGCTTGTGGAGGCCGTGCGCGCGTCCGCCAGTTGTGCCCCAATCGATGACGCAATGGAGCCGAAAAGATCCTGCGCCGAGAGGCCGTTGATCTGGTCGGCGTTGGCGTTGGAACCCGGCAGGGCTGCCAACTGGTTGGCGATGCCGTTGGCCACGGGCGATGCGCCCCCGGTCGCGAGGCCCAGTTGATCCGGCGTCACCATTGGATCCAGAGCGAGAGTGCGCGCCGCATTGGTCGGATCGGCCGCATCCAGGGTGAAGATCGGCACGCCCGCCGCGCCCGCCGCCGTGAATCCCGATGAAAGCAGGCCATTGACTCGGCCTGCGAAACCGGCCGCCAATGCGTTCAGCGTGCCGGGATTCGCCCCCGAACCCAGCAGTTGCGCGAGGGCGCCGTTGCGCGTCCCGAGCAGCGCGCCCAATTGTCCGGAAAAAGCTACGGGAGAATTCCCTCCCGCTGAAGAAGAGACCTGCGCGCCGGCCGCCGCCGAAGGATTGGCCGACAAAGCGAACGACTGATCTCCGATCACGAGCGGCAACTGGCCGCCCACGAGCACGGTAACCGTGCCATCAGCGGCCTTTGTGACGTTGACGTCGACGAGCGTGGACAACTGGTCAACCGCATTCCTCAACTGCGCGTCCCCGGCCGCCGAGCTTCCCGAGCCATTCACGCTTGCGACATTGAGCTGCCGGATCTGGCGCGCCAGACCATTGATCTGATTCACCGTGCTCTGAATCTGCGAATCGACCTGGCTTTGCTGTGTGTCCAGACTGCTCGCCGCCGACTGGAAGGCCGACGCCACATTGCCGGCGGCCGTGAGCGCCGCCGCGCCCAGCGACGGATCGTTCGGGGTGACGCTGAGATTCGAAAATGCGGTACTGAATTGTTGAAACGCCGCCAGAATCCCGCTCGTGCCGGTGATGTCGAACAACTGATTCACGCTCGACAACTGCTCGGTCTGCGTCTGGGTGAAAGATGCTTCGGAACTCGCCGCCTGTACGGCCGCGTCGGCTATCGAATTGCCGGTCGAGCTCAGGGCGATCGTGTCGGAACCGCCCACCCCGTTGCCCACCGGATCGATAGGCAGAATCGTCGCCCTCTGCGCCGCGTAACCCGGCGTCGACGCGTTGGAGATGTTGTCCTGGTCAACCCCGAGCGCCCGGCTGAATACGTCGAGCGCCGTGGATGACGTCTGCAGTGATGCGAGCAATCCGCCCATTACCCACCTCCTGCGATAGCATCGTTCACGACCGAGCGCCCGACCTTTGCGCTCGAGACATCGTATGACCCGCCCTGCACGAGCGCCGTCAATTGCTCGATTCGCGCCGAACGTTCGGTCGCGAGCTGATTCAGCGCGCTCGAAGGCCCGGAAATCTGCACGTTGTCGGTACTGGTGGACCGTGTGGAAAATCGGCCTGAACCCGTGGCCGCGCCAACGGATCCGGTCTGCTCGGCCGCGCCGGTTCGCCCTGCGCTGCCGCTCGTTATCGCGGGATCCGGCTGTAGTCTGATCGACATTGTCCGCTCTCCGCTACTACATCAGCGTCGAGATAGCTCGTACCCCGCGTTGCGATAACGCCCGCCGCAGCCGGCCAAGCGCGCTGCGATGCAACTGGCAGGCACGGCTCTCGTGCACGCGCAGGACGGCGCCGATTTCGCGGAGGCTGAACTCGTTCGTGTAGCGCAGCCGCACGACCGCGCGGTAGCGGGCCGGCAGGCGCGCCACTTCCTGGCCGAGGATCGCCGCCCGCTGACTCTTCGCCAGCAGGCTGTGGGGCGATTGTTCGGCAGATGCCGGCAACAGCGTTTCCAGATCCGAAGGTTCGTCCGCCGCGGCGCCCGGCGACGGGAGGCTCCCGCGCCGCAGCGCCGTGTGACGGCGGACAGTATCCAGCATTTCGCCGCGAATCCGGAACTTCGCGTATCCGGACAGAGGTGCCCCGCTCTCCGGAGAAAACGTCCGCGCCGCCTGCAGCAAGCCGAGATTCCCCGCCTGGATAAGATCCGACAACTCGATACCGGAATCCTTCGGCAACGCCGCCAGCACCCGGCCGGCCAGAATTCGCACCAGGCGGTTCAGGTCTGCCGTCAGCTCCGGGGTCTCCGCGTGGGTTACAGAAGCCGGTAAGACTGGTGGTTCCTCAGACCGCAAGAACGCGCCACTTGCAACAGTCGTTGCGATATTTCTTTGTTGGCCCTCCACAGATTTGATTCCCTCTCTGCCGAGGACAGTGGTGGGCGATCACTCAATTTCTCGTACCATTTCGGTACGTGGGGCTCTACTCGTTGCTCTTCGCCGCAATCTCCGCCGTTATCGCGCGGACAAACTCTTCCACGCTCGTCGGCCCGAGATCCCCGCGTTTGCGATGCCGCACCGCGACTTGCCCCGCCTCCGCCTCGCGGCCGCCGACGACAAGCATGTAAGGCACTTTCTGGACCTGCGCATCGCGAATCTTCAGATTCACTTTTTCGCTGCGATCGTCGACGTTGACCCGCACTCCCGCGGCCCCGAGCTTCGCCGCCACCTCATGCGCATACGGCGATTGTTTGTCGGTAATCGGCAACACGACAGCCTGCACCGGCGCAAGCCACGTCGGAAACGCGCCCGCGTAGTGCTCGACGAGAATCCCGAAGAATCTCTCGACCGAACCGAACAGCGCACGATGGACCATCAGCGGACGATGCTTCTTCCCATCCTCCGCAATGTATTCGAGCTCGAAGCGGCGCGGCAGCGTGAAGTCGAACTGCACTGTCGAGAGTTGCCATAACCGGCCGATCGCGTCGACCAGCTTCACGTCGATCTTCGGACCGTAAAACGCCGCTTCGTCCGGAATCACGGTCGCATGAATGCCGAGCCGGTCGCAGGCCTTGCGCAGCGCGCCTTCCGCAAGTGCCCAGTTCTCCGGCTCGCCGTCGTACTTGCCGCTGGCGCCGCCATCCCAGGTCGAGATCTCGGCTTTATACTCCTTAAACCCGAACGTGTTCAGCGTGTCGGTGGCGAAATCGAGGCAGTTCACGATTTCGTCTTCGATCTGTTCCGGTGTGCAGAAGATGTGGGCGTCATCCTGCGTGAAACCGCGGACGCGCAGCAGCCCGTGCATGGTGCCGGAGCGCTCGTAGCGGTAAACGGTTCCCAACTCGCCGAGCCGCACCGGCAGATCCCGATAGCTGCGCTGCCGGTCGTGATAGATCAGGATGTGGCCGGGACAGTTCATCGGCTTGAGCTGATATTCGGCGTCGTCGAGCTCCATCGGCGTGAACATATTTTCCGAATAGAAGCCGGCATGGCCGGAAACCTTCCACAACTCGCGGCGCATCACGTGCGGCGTGTAGACGAGCGAATAGCCGCGCTTCAGATACGCGTCGCGCATCCAGTCCTCAAGCTGCTTGCGGACGATGCCCCCTTTGGGATGGAAGAAAATCAGCCCCGGTCCGGCCAACTCCTGGATGCTGAAGAGGTCGAGCTCCTGGCCGAGTTTGCGGTGGTCGCGCTTCTTCGCTTCCTCGAGTTTGTTGAGGTACTCGTCGAGCTCTTTCTTCGTAAACCACGCGGTGCCGTAGATGCGCTGGAGCTGCTTGTTTTTCTCGTCGCCCTTCCAGTAAGCGCCGGCGATTGAAAGCAGCTTGAATGCTTTGATCTTCGAGGTATCCGGCAGGTGTGGTCCGCGGCAGAAATCGATGAAGTCCGGGCCGAGCGTGTATTCGGAGAAGATGTCGTCGGCGCGTTCCTCGATGAGCTCAACCTTCATCGGCTCATTCATCGCGCGATACTTTTTGAGGCCTTCGGGCTTGGCGATAAGCTGCCGGTCGTAGGTCAGGTTCTTCGCCTGCAGTTCCCACATCTTCTTCTCGATTTTGTCGAGATCGTCGGGCGTGAATGCTTCAGGGCGATCGAAATCGTAATAGAAGCCGTTCTCGATCGGCGGACCGATACCGAGCTTCGTTTCCGGAAACAACTCGAGCACCGCTGCGGCGCAGAGATGCGCAGTCGAGTGGCGATAGACGTAGAGCGCGTCGGGGTCTTTCACCGTCAGGATCTGCACCTTTGCATCGCCTTCGAGCGGCCGCTTCAGATCGTAGAGATTGTCGTTCACTTTCGCGACGAGGGCGGCATCAGCCAGACGAGGGCTGATGTTGCGGGCGACATCCAGCGGAGAACTGCCGGACGGCACTTCCTGGACACTGCCATCCGGCAGGGTGACGTGAATACTGCTCATAGAAGTGAGGAGATTACGAAATTACAAGGTTATCGTACCCAAACCGCTCCAGCGGAGAGCGTCGGCCGTCCGGTTGTTGCACCCGAAGCAGGCGGCGACGAGAGTTCTTCCATTCCGCGCGGGTGCCGGGCAGACCCACGGCACGGTTCTGCCATGCCCTTAGCCCTGAGCTTTCAAACAAGCCGAAGCAATCAGCGGATGAGTGTCGTCGTTCCGGTATGGATGGCGGCCAGTGCTTCGTCCATGGTGGCGAGTGAGCCGCCGTGCTTTCCCGCCAGCAGTACAAGTAAGAATCAGTGACTTGCCGATGGCCTGCGATTCCCTGCGTTGGCATGTCGACATAAGATGCGTCGTCCGGCCAGAACCTGTGCCTTGCGAGGGCGGAAATGGCTTCGAGCAGAAGCTTCGCGGATTCCGCCATCGCGTCCAGACCAGCGCGCAGATGAAAACGAACGAGCGCCCTGTGTGATGGGACAGGTTGCAAACAGGTGATCCTTTCGGAACCACGCGGCCGCGCGAGCGTTCAGACTGTGTTCGGGCGTCGCAAGCGCAATCAGGACATTGGAATCGAGCAGGTAGACCTTACTCTTCGTCATCGAGGGCCTTGACGTCTTCGGTGGTCACGAGACGGCTGCAACGGAAAATGGGAAAGCCGTAATCGCTCATCTTGAGGGATAGGCCCTGCGCGCCCTTCGCCGATCGCAGAATCAGGTCGCCCACCACTCGTCCGAGGCTGTGATTCTGATCCCGTGCGATCGCCCGAGCGATGTAATAGGCCTCATCGGGAATATCCAGGGTGGTTCGCACAACAACACCATAGCATCAACGCACAAAAAAACGGAACGCTGGCTCTGGGCGCAAAGCTGGTCTGTCACCCCTGAGATCGTTAGTAAGTTAGGGAAGTGGTATCGCGAGCGATTCGCCGCTTTATCGGGCGGCCAGAAGCGCCCGCAGCCGCCGTGCCCGTTCCGGCGCCCGCAACTGCCGCAAGGCCTTGGCTTCTATCTGACGAATCCGTTCGCGCGTAACGTCGAATTCCTGCCCGATTTCCTCGAGCGTGTGTTCGCGCTCGCAGCCGATCCCGAAGCGCAGCCGGATGACCTTCTCCTCTTTCGGCGAAAGAGTCTTCAGGATACCGGCAGTTTCGTCGCGCACGTTGGATTCGATTACGGCATCGACGGGTGAGCCGACCCATCGGTCTTCGATCAGGTCCCCCAGCGCGGATTCGCCGTCGCGGCCCACCGGCGTCTCGAGTGAAACCGGGTCGCGCGAGATCGTTTTCAGCTTCTGGACCTTCTCGACCGGAATGTCCATGCGCCGGCTGATTTCTTCGTTTGTCGGCGTGCGGCCCAGTTCCTTCTCGAGTTCGCGGGACGCACGCAGGAACTTGTTCATGCTCTCGTTCATGTGAACGGGAATACGAATCGTGCGGGACTGGTCCGCGATGGCGCGCGTGATGGCCTGCCGGATCCACCAGGTTGCGTAGGTAGAGAACTTGTAGCCGCGGCGGTATTCAAACTTGTCCGCCGCGCGCATCAGGCCGATGTTGCCTTCCTGAATGAGGTCGAGCAGATGCAGGCCGCGATTGACATATTTCTTGGCAACGGAAACGACCAGCCGGAGGTTCGCTTCGACGAGGTCTTTTTTAGCCCGCTCGGCCTCCTGCTCGCCGTGGCGGATCACCGTCAGAGTGTGCTTGAGCTCTTCGAGCGTGGCCGCCGCGCTGACTTCGCGCTTCCGGATCTCGCGCTTCAGCTCGCGGATGCGCGGCTGCTGCGCGGCGCTGTTCTTTCCTTCGAGCTTCTTGAGCTCACGGTCAAGGTGATTCAGCTCGTCGACAGCGCGTTCGATCTCGCGCGTGAATTCGCGCCAGCGGCTGGAAATCCACGGCACGGCGCGGATGGCGAGCGATGTCTCGACCAGCGCGCGAAAGAGCTTCATCATCAGCTTGCGGCGGCCGCGCTTGTTGGCCGGCGGCGCGTTTTCGAGCTTTTCCTGCAGTTGGATCTGCTTGCGATGCGCGATCTGGATGTCGGCGAAAATCGCGCGGATGTCCGCCCGCTTCTTGACGTCTGCCGCAGTGCCTTCTTCGATGTCGCCGCCGATATCGACCATGTTGTCGAGATCGTCGGGATTTTTCTTCAGTTGCTCGGCCAGCTCGACGACGGCGAGCTGCACCAGGGCGGAACGGCTGATGGCCTTCTGCATGCGCAGCTTGCCCCGCTCCATGCGCCGCGCGAGGTCAACCTCGCCTTCGCGCGTCAGGAGCGGAACTGCGCCCATTTCACGGAGATACACGCGAACAGGGTCGTCAGTATAGATCGACTCCTCGACCGGCTGCTGGTGCGGATGCAGGAAGTCGGCTTCCGCCTCCGGATCGAAAAATTTGGTGGCTTCTTCCTCGAAGTTGATCCCTACGGGAGCTTCGCGGAGAAACTGATCGTCGTCATCATGCGCCATGGCGAATCACCTCCCGGTCGAAATATTCCCGCCAACCCCTGCCACCGGGGATGCAACTACGGGTGTAAGCAGCCACGGGTGTAGAGTAAACTACGCCGGAACCATTCATGTCTTTTCTTTGTTGTCGTTTTCAGGAAGGGCCAACGGCCAGTCGTAGAGCAAACACGAGCTACGAACCCATGGCAACTGCACGCAACGCCCGAGTTTCAATGTTAACACAGTTCTCTCAGATTTTGACCCCCGGAGTTGCGGGACAGTCGACTGTTCCGGTGAGATTGAAAACAGGCAACTACCTTCATTTGCATTGGATGAACGGCCGGGGCGCAAGGTTGCACCGGCCGTTTCTCCATGGTGGAACGCGGGCTGGTCAAATTGCAGTTTGGCGCGCGGGTGCAGCCCATTCGACCCTCGGATCGCGCCACGGCATAAAGGGCTGTGGCAAAAGCCCCGGAACACGCTAACCGACATGCGCGGCTCAGTAAATTCAATGTCTTGCCGAGCCGCGACCGAGAGGGAGCGACTATTCCCATGACTGTTAAGCACCTGCTGCGGAGCATAAGAATCGAGGCCTTATCACAGCCTTTCAGGAACAAACGCACGGTCTTTTTACGCTTGACAGATACCGTCCTAATTGGTACGTTTTATGCACGGTTTTGACCGCAAGTGAAACGGCTGAATAGCTGTAGTCACTATGATTCTCGTGGAGGCGAGAAAGATGAAAAAACGTACAACGGGGGTCCTTTTCGGAGTGTTGGCGAGCGTGGCCGGCGTTTCCGCTCAAACTGTGCCGGTGGGGGCGGTTGGGCAGCACTTGGTCGCCCGGTTTTATGCTGGAATCGATTGCAAGACTACACAGCAAACCGGCTTCGGTACCGCGGCGCTGTACCTTCCTTATATCGCCGGCATACCAAAGCAGTATCTTTTTAAGCCGGGGGCAACGGTTTTCGATGAAACCACCGCGATTCTGACCGGTGTATTTGGCAATGTCGCGCTTTCCCAGACCACGAACTTCAACGTGACAAACACGTACCTTGGTCCGCAGACCGTGAGTTACTACTGGCATCCTAACAGCTCGCCGGCGGATTGGACCGATTTCGATGGCTTCCAGGCCGGCGATCTTATCGCGACCTATCAAGTGGGCGAAGACCAGTTCAGCACGATCAACGGCGTCTCTCTGGGCGTCGTCTCCGGGCCATTTACCTTCAGCAAGGATTTCGTTCTTCCCGATGGCACCCAGATGAACTTACAGAAGCTCATGCCAGGAGGCGGCACATTTACCACGATGGCGGCGCTTGGAAGCTTCGTCACGACCTCAACGGGTGCGCCGCAGGTTCTGAATCTGACTACCTCCAAAGGGCCGTTTGCCCTGGGCTCATGTGCCGTTATGACGGCGTTCTCAGGCACCGGCACAAACCCGGCCACCCCGAGCAAAATCCGCGGCAGCGACAAACCCGGCGAGGCGCCTGATTCAGTCGAAGGAAAGTGAAAAGGTCGATACACGGCGGCAAGTCCCCAGGCGCAACGTTCTGCGGAGTGTCGCGCTGGAAGCTCAAATGATCGTTCGCTTTCGGCTGCTGCGCGAGCAGGTCGTAATCCTCAGGCTCGGCGGCTGACCCTCCACACCTGAACCTGCGATCGGAGGGCGCTTATCGCCAGGCGGCGGGCCCGCAGGGCCAATCAGCCCGCCGCCTGCCCCGTCGCATTATTTCGATTTCTGGACGTAAGTGGGAAGGTTGAATGAAGAATCGACCCGGTAATTGCTCTGAACGTGCGTACTTTTTTCTGTCATCTTTGACACCTCCCTGGAAACTTCCGCACGGCAAACCCGCTCCACGCGCCTGCTCGCGAGAGAGTTTTGCGGGGCCCCGCGCCGCGCTCCGCGCCTGTGCGCTGAGTTCCGGCCTGATGATCGTGGCGGCGTCGCTGTGCTACGGCTCGGCCTTTTCGGTCAGTGAGCTGGGAGCGAGGGCCGCAGGCATGGGCAATGCTTTTATTGCCACGGCCGACGATGGATCCGCGCTTTTTTATAACCCCGCCGGCATCGCCTTCCAGCCGGGGACTCATCTGCAGATGGATAGCACGGTTGTTGTCGGCCTGTTCCGCTTCACGCCATCAGCGACCCCGGTCGGGCAGGTCGTTCCGCCGAATGGATATTCGCAGTCGATCAAGCCGCATTTCATCCCGCTGGCATTCCTGTACGCCACTAAACAAATTTCGCCAAAGATGACCGTCGGATTCGGCATTTTCACGCCCTTCGGGCTCTCAGCCAATTCCACGAACTTCAATGACGGCGATCCCAACCTGACGAAGTTCGTGGGACGATTCGCCGGCACGCGCGTGCGCCTTGAATCCTTTTGGTTTCAGCCGACGCTCGCTTACAAGCTGAAAGATAACCTCAGTATCGCGATCGCACCCACTTTCGTTCACACCCATCTCGAGCTCGAAGAGAGTATTTTGAACCCGCTGGACCCGAACGGCGCGCTGTCGTTCGGACGCACGGCGGCGCCGACGGTATTACCTGGCTTGCCGGTAAACCAGGCCGCGGCCATCATCGCGAGGCTCCTGCCGGAGGGCCGGTCGCGCATCGCCGGCACCGCCAACGCCCCGGCCGTTGCCGCCGGCCTGTTATGGAAAAACGCCAAATTCAAGACTAATATCGGTTTGATGTACCGCAGTTCGGTGGTGAACCATCTTTCGGGTAAGGCGTCGTTTGCCTTCGGAAATCAACCTTACGCGCTCGAACAATACGTCGGCCCCCAATTCCTGCCGAACGCCTTTCCGAACCAGAACATCACGGGCTCGTTTCCGATGCCTGCCACCTATGGCGTCGGGTTCACAAACTCATCCTTCTGGAAAACGACCCTTGCGTTCGATGTGCGGATGCAGGACTACAAGAAATTCAAAAACGTACCGCTGGATTTTCCGATCAACAAGCAGCTACCCGGTGACAAGAACCTGGGTCTCGATCCGGAGAAAATCCTGAACTTCAATTTCCGCGAGTCCTGGAATTTCGCGGTCGGCGCGGAAAGGCCCCTCAACGCGAAGACCACGGTCCGGGTGGGTTATCAGTTCGACGTGTCGCCGGTGGTTGCCGAGAGCGTCGGACCTCTGTTTCCCGACTCCGACCGGAGCAGCTTCACAGTGGGCGCTACGAGGAAGGCCGGCAACAAGGAGTTCACTTTCTTCTACGAAGCGATGAAGTTTCTCGACAACCAGACCAACGTCCCGGCCAACAATTTTCAGTGGACCAATGGCGACTACCATAACTTTGCGCACGTGGCGGGTCTCGGCCTGCGGTTCGATATGACCGATTTTTCCTTGAAACGAAAGCATTAGGACAAAACCAATAACATGAGAACTGCTTTTATCCTCTCTTTGGTAGTTGTTTCTGTTGCCTCGCAAGGGGCGCAGGCGCAAAATCTCGATACGACAACTTTTGTCGTGATGGGTGAAGGGCTGGCCGCGGGTATGGCGAATTACGGGCTCAGCAGCGTTATGCAGAGCAAGGATTTTCCGCTGCTGGTGGCGACCCAGATGGGTACCGTTTTGGAGCAGCCGCTGATACAGCCGCCCGGCATCGGCGACGTCGTCGGATATCCGGGTCAGGAAGTCATCGTGCAGAGATATCCGCAGGGTTCCGTGCGGCAGTTCTACTATCCGACCGATCCGACCAAAGCTCCCATTCAAACTCCACCGATTTTCGTTACCAACGTGTCAGTGCCCGGTTTAACACTGAACGACGCCGTCACGATGGTGCCGGTCGCGCCCGTTGTGCAGCGCGCCAACATGAAACAAACGGTCTTCAATATGATCCTGGGCTTTCCCCAGTTGATTCTCGACAATATCCCGTCGTGGACGCAGCTTCAATACGCCGAGGAACTTTTTCCGACCGTGGCCATGGTTGAGTTGGGATACTACGAAGCGCTGACCGCGGCGGTTGCCGGAGATGCCTCCCAGATGCCCGACCCCGCAGCTTTCGGCAAGACTTACGGCACCGTCGTCGCCGGTCTGCGCGGGCTGCAGTCTCAGGTCATCGTCACTACCATCCCCAACCCTCTGGATACCGCTTACTTCAACTCATTACTGTCGGCGGCCAGTATCGTGCAGGCCGCGCCGTCGGTTCTTTCCGTCGATCTGGGAATTTCCGCGCAGGACTATGTCACCCGCAACGGGCTCGAGCAGATCGTCAATGACATCGCCGCTTACGAGGCAACCTTCCCGCTGCACATCGCGTCTCTGCCCGCGGGTTCGACACTGAGCGCCGCGACCGCGGCCGCTCTCACCAACAACGTTAACGCGCTGAATGCGCAGATCGTAAGTGTTGCCAAGGCCAATGGCGCGGTGGTCTATGACCTGAATGCTTTCCTGCACAAGATCAAAGTCGCGGGCGCCTCCACAGGGACGGGAACCGTGACGGGAGACTATCTGGGCGGCTTCTACTCTCTCGACGGCGTTTATCCGAGCGCTACCGGGCACGCTCTTATCGCCAACGATATTCTGAACTTTCTGAATCAGACTTACCATCGGACCTTCCCGCTGGTGAACGTATCCGCGGTGGCCGCCAGCGATCCGGCGACACAGTTGAAGGTACCCACTGGCGGCGGGGTGTTCACTCCAAACCTCGTCGGCCCTCGGGGCATTGGCAACAGGAATACACACCAATGAAACTCACTGTTCTTTTTTCGCTGCTGAATAACATGCCTGAAGCAATTCGCCGGGCGGCGCTTGTATTCTGCGTACTGGGTCTTGTGCCCTTCATTCTCCGCGCCGACTCGCCGACTTATATCTTCGACCCACTCCCCAAGCCGCTCGTACTGCCGCCGGGAAACGTCGAGACGCTGCCGATAAACCCCGACATCAGTTTCTACGGCGATCAGTTTCGTATCGTCGATTGCTCCCCGGACGTGACACCGGCGTTCCCAAACGAGCCTATCGCGAGCGAAGTGGGCTTCGGAATCTGCGGTAATCAGCTTTTCGGCGGAGTCGCCATATTCGACAGCCATCTGCATGGAAGTCTCACGTTCCAGTTCATTCCAACCAGTGCCACGACCGCCCATTTTGTGGTCTCCATGCACAGCTTGTTTGGCGATGACGGAACTGTGACGGCGCCGCTCGGTTACAACTTTCCGGTAACTCACAACGAGGTGTCGGATGCCCTCGTGTTGTCTTCGGGTGATGTGGATCTCATCAGCGGCTATGTCAATCCGAACAGCATACAGTGGAACGCGTCGTTTGTGAATTCAGGTCTTCTCGCGATTGGCAATGTCAATCCAAAACTCGCTCCGCCGATCGTGACTTTTCCCGGCGCTCGCGGCTTTGCGTGGGCGAACTTCGTCCAGCGTCCGGACGGGTTGCTCGACTTCTACTTCCGCGGCAGCACGTTCCTTCCTCTCGGCAACGACATCGACGGCGATCCCGTGCGTTTTCCGCTTCCTTATTGCAACCCGAGCTCCCAGTGCGCAAGCGTTCTCGCCCGCGGCACCAGCTTCCACCCGCACATTCAACTCGATACCCGGGACTCACTCGGGTATACGCCCTGCGCGCCGAACTGTCCGGATATCCCAACCAACACGATTGAAGTCTTTAACGTGCACGCAAGATACACCGCGTTCGGTGATGATTTCGACCTGCGTATTCCGGAGCTGGGCGGCGTTGGTCCCGGCCGGTCGGAACTGATGGGCCGCGTCCAGATTCAATTCGGGCCCAGAGCGGGCAATGGAGTGCCCTTCCAGCTCGCCCTGCTGCCGCCCGAGGGTCTCTTTGCGGAACCACCGAACAGTCCCCTGCTCGGACCAGGTTTTCGGGGCTTCATGATTGGCGCAAACCAGCAGCTCCATTTCCCGAATTATCTCTACAATCAGCACAAACTCGTCTTCGCCGACGAGGTGCACAACCGCGCCTCGGGCATGATCGATCTGGCGAGCGGACAGATCGTGGGCGAGTTTATTTACCCCATGTACATCGACCAGTCAATCATCGAGCAACTCGTGCCCGACAACCATGGCCGCGTCACGCTCGATCCATTCTTCCAGGTCGCCGAGCGGGCTCCGCAAAATCCGACCGATCCGAATTACGCCTTTTTCGAGAAGGAGCCGAATGGGGAAACCATGGTCCGGCTGAACCTTTTCCACCACCGTTCATTCGAGACGTATTGTTATCCGCAGCCTCAGTTCATTCTCAACCAGTGCTGGTTCGCCCCTGCCAACAGCGGATCGAACCTGAATATATTTGGCAAGATACAGGCTGCCCGCCTGCCCGATCCAGGCAATCCCGGCGACGCGGTCCTGGGCGACAACAAAACCTTCACTTCCTCCATCGGGGATACATTCAGCTACAACTTCTCGGTCGCATGTAATCCCATCGGCAAGCCGTTCTCGATGACTTACACCAATAACAACACCGGCCCTTCAGGCGGAACGTTCACCATGAAGCACATTGTGTCGGTCAGTTGTACAAACTCGAAGGTTTCGACTGCCGCGCCTGGAAATTATGACCAGATCTCCATCACCGGCTTCGGCTCCTGGAGCAAGGATCCCGTGCTCGGGGCTACACAGGCCGATTTGCCCACGCAGCTCCGGTTTATAGCCGCATCCATCTCGGTCGATCCGGCCAATCCTTTTGCGGAAATAATTGTGTTTAACAACTATCCGGGAGAGAACCTGAAGCTTCCTGGCGCGTTGGTGCTGACGGGCGACGAAGTCGATGTGAACCTTTCGACCGCGGAAAACAAGCCGCCGACCAAGCCTACACCGTAGGCCTACGGCAAGCGCCGGCATGATTGCCGGCGCGGCGGGCTGAGAGCCCGCGCCACCCGGCACAGCCTTCCATTGGCTGCGGATTGCGGCTGAGTAAGCTAAAGCTAAAGTATGTCGAACGATGAGCCGACCAGCGCGAGGTCGTCGAACTTCGGAGGCGCTTCCGGCTCACTGCCCTTTAACTGCGTTTGAAAATTCCTGAATGACTCCAGATGGGGAATGACCTTCTCCGCTTCCTCATCCTTCAGGTGCACCAAATGCATGAAGGTCTTTCCATCATCCAGCGTGTAAGCGCTGTAGCGGACTCCCGGATGGTTCAGCGCCCGCAACTCCTGCATCACTTTGGCGATATTCTGCTTGTTCGTTTCCGCGAAACCCGGCTCGACCGTGTATTGGATTCTGATTGTCTTCATATTGTTTTCCCCCGCTCCATGAGATAGAACGATCCGGTCAAAACGATCCCCAGACCCAATACGAACAACACGACGATAAAAAACCTTTCGCCGGTGTGCAGGTAGAGTCCGAGCGTGCAAATCCACATGGGGATACGGGCCATGAGAGTTGTCCTGTACAGGATTCGATTCCCGTACTTAATGATGTTCATCACCACTACCGCCAGACCAATCATCAGGATGCCCGAAAATTCGACGAAGGCGCCTGGATAGCCGTGATTGGCGAACAGCAGTTTCAGGACGAATTGAGGAGCGAACAGCAATCCGATTCCCGTGAGTGTCAGGTAGCCGGCCAGGTAAAACAGGCTTCGTCTTGTCCCTGGCACTGTTCGGCTCCTCAAGTCAGCAGACTTTACTTTCCCCTTCCCTTGCCACGGGCGTCGGCGAGAATCACGTCGCTCGCCTTCTCGCTCATCATCATGATCGGAATCATCGGGAAGTAGCCGGGAATTTGCGGGAACACGGAGGCGTCCACAACCCGAAGATTCTTCGTGCCGAAGACCTTGAAGTTGCTGTCCACCACCGCCGTCGCGTCGTCGCTCGCGCCCATCCGGTTGCTGCACGATGCGTGATGGCCCCAGGCCTCGTTTTTGACAAAAGTGCCGATGTCGTTGGCGCTCTGCACACTCGACCCAGGCACGAGTTCCTTCGCCGTAATCGATGCGAGCTGAGAATTCATTTGCCGGCACGTCTGAACTCCGCTTACGACCGAGGCCAGATCGTCGCCCAGGCCGTCGGTGCCTTCCGTGAAGGAATGGAAGGTGATGAGCGGGGTATCCCGCGGGTCGGCCGACTGCAGCTTCACGGTGCCGGCGCGGTTCACGTTGTGCGCTTTCAGTACGAGCCACGTATACAGCGTCGGGTTCAGGAAGTCGTTCTGCCAACCCGGGTAATAACCCTTGAACTGTCCCGGTAACAGGATGATGCACAAATCGCGGTCGGCCCGTGAGGGGTTGGACTTGAGCAGCCCCGATATCACGCCAAGGTTCGTCGTATAGACACCTTTGCCCTGGAGCCAATTGCCGAAACAGGCGTCGTTCTGGGCTCCAAAGTTGCACTGATTGAAGATCCCGTAAGGGGCCTTGAGCTGCGAGACCACCCCGATCTCGTAGCGATCCATCATGCCTGCACCCACGCCGCCAAGATCGACCACGGTGTGTATGCCGAACTGCGACAACTCCGAAGCGGGACCGATCCCCGAGAGCTTCAGAATCTGCGGGCTGTTGAAGGTGCCGGCAGAAATGATGACTTCGCGGGATGCTTTCAGCACCTGTTTCACCGGCGTCCCCGCCTTGGGATCGGCCATTGGGGATGCCCGGTAAGCATGCGGGGTCTGCGTGTACTCGACACCGGTCGCCGTATGGCCTTCCATAATTACCTTCGTGACCAGGCAGTCGGTCATGACAGTGAGATTTGGATAGTTGGCCGCGGTCTCGAGCACGTGGTCCCGAACGCTCCACCGCGCACCGTTCAGCCTCGACATCGGCAGCGTGTAGAGTCCCGGCGTGTCGTTTTGCGTGATGGCGTAGTCGTTGCAATCGATCGGACCCTGCGTATACTTCGTGAAATCGCCGGCCTTCCCCATGGTGCTGGCGGCAGCCTGAATCATTTGCGTGATCTGCGCGTCGGCGAGGAAAATCTGCGGGTCGGCCAATTCGGTGGTTTGCCATCCGTCAAAGCCGTGCCGCGCCGTATCCGGAGCGCCAAAGGCCGCAGGAGTCGTATAACGGCACTGTTCCATGCGCTGGAAATAGTTGCGCATCTTGTCAGGCGCCCAGCTCTCGTCATTCGTGATGTTCGCGATGTTTTCCCAATCCGAGTTGCTCGGGTACGTCATCACGAGCACGTTGTGAACCCCGCAGCCGCCAACCGTGCTGGCGCGGGGATAGAGTATTCCTCCCTGCGCTGCAACGTATTTGGAGTCGAGCTTCTGCTGCGTGTCGTCCGCATAATGCCGAACGTAGTAGTTCCAGGCGATGCGCGGATCGGCCGATGCCACCGCGAAAAGGATCGGCACCTTCATCTCCACGTTGAGGTCCGGGTCGGTTCCGGCCGTACCTGCCTCCATGAGCACGACGCGATGACCGGCTTTTGCCAGATTGCAGGCAAGCGGTCCACCGCCCGGACCCGACCCGATCACGATATATTCAGCCTCTGAGGGAGGAGCAGCTTGAGAACCCGAGGCCATGGCCGCAATGCCCCCGGCATATGCCGCCGACTTTTTCAATAAATCCCGCCGCGAAAGCTTATTGCCGGCGCCGCCAGTGGTGTTCCTCTTATTGGCCATGTGGGTTAATTTCTCATCCTCCGTGTTGAGTTAGTTTCATGCAACCTGCGAGCGCCCGAAAACAAAACAGTGTGATCGTCGCATAGGCGCCGTTTCAATCCCATCGCGTTTTACGCCACCCGACACCGCGTCAACGCGACGGCGACACCGACGTTAATCTGTGAAAAGTATCAGTACGGAGAGTACGGTGGTTTCCGCCCGAAGTCAATGGAAAAGTTGATTTAATCCAGACCGGAAATCTCACGGCATCGAGAGAACAAGCGCCGTCGAACACATCGTGTCGCGGGCACTCCCGGCCGCCGCGCAGGCAATCCTGCCGGCGCTTGTTACGCCGGGACCGGTAGATCATATTCCGCTGGAAAACCGCCGCGAAATCGCCCGCGCCGCGCGGGGATAGAATACGACTGTTATCAGGAGGCACGCGTGTCGAAAACGTCACTTGCGATCACAGTCGTCTGTTTCGCAGTTCCTGCCCTGGCCCAGCAAGCCCGCCCACTTCCCGCCGGCGCCGCAAAGGACATCGTTGCGACGGCCTGCACCACCTGCCACGCGCTCGATCTCATCACCAGCGCCGGACACACGCCCACCGACTGGAAACTGCTCGTCGAGCGTATGGTATCCGCCGGCGCGGAGGTTCCGCCGAATCAGATTCCTGTCGTCGAAGCTTACCTCGCCAAAAGCTTCCCCGAAGGAGATGTGCCCAAAGCGGTCATTATTCCCGGTCCTGTAAAGGTCAGCTTTAAAGAATGGACACTCCCGACGGTGGGCTCCCGTCCGCACGATCCTCTGGCCACGCGCGATGGCTATATCTGGTACTCCGGACAATACGCGAATGTGCTCGGACGCATCGATCCGAAGACAGGCGCGATCAAGGAATTTCATCCGCCGACCAAGGGCTCAGGACCGCACGGACTCGTGGAGGACAAAGACGGCAAGATCTGGTTCACCGCGAACTCGAAAGGCTACATCGGCAAGCTCGATCCGAAAAACGGCGAATTTTTCGAATACAAGCTGGCAGCCGAAGCACGCGATCCGCACACGCCTCTCTTCGATCAAAAAGGCGTTCTCTGGTTCACCGTCCAGAACGCCAATAAGGTCGGGCGGCTGATCCCCGCGACCGGCGACATCAAGCTCGTCGATTCGCCGACCAAACCGTCGAATCCGTATGGCATGGTCGTGGATACGAAAGGCACTCCTTATTACTGCGAATTCGGCGCGCCCAAAATCGCCGCTGTCAATCCGCAGACAATGGCTATTCACGAATGGACGCTGCCCAACGCCGCATCGCGCCCGCGCCGCATTGCCATCACGCCCGGCGACGTGATTTACTACGCCGATTATTCCCGCGGCTATCTCGGCCGTCTCGACCCCAAAACCGGCGCGATCAAGGAGTGGGCGTCTCCCGGCGGCCCGAAGTCCGAGCCCTACGGGATAACGTTTACGCGGGACGCGATCTGGTACAGCGAGTCGGCGGTGAAGCCGAATACGCTGGTCCGCTTCGATCCGAAGACGGAGAAGTTTCAGACGTGGGCCATCCCGGCCGGCGGCGGCGTGGTACGCAACATGATGCCGACCAAAGACGGCGACATCGTGATGGCTGAGAGCGCGCTGAACATCGTGGCGCTGGTGACGATCGCCAAATGACGCGGCTGTCGTTGTTACGGCTTTCGTTGTTACGACTTTCGTTATTACAGCTTTCGTTATTACGGCTTTCGTTATTACGGCTTTCGTTGTCGCTACTGATCGGTGTGACGATCGCGCATGCCGCGCCGTGCGCCGGTTCGCCGGCAAAGGCGACCGACGCAGCCTGGAATGGCTGGGCGGACCCGGCAAACACACGTTTCCAGAATGCACAGGCCGCCGGTTTGACCGCGAAGAACACGCCGAAGCTCAAGCTCAAATGGGCATTCGGATTTCCCAACGCCACGACGGCTCAGGGAACCCCTACGGTCTTCGGCGGACGCATCTTCGTTGGTGACGCGAATGGCGTTGTCTATTCGCTCGATGCGCGCTCCGGCTGCACCTTGTGGGCCTTCAATGCCGCGGCCGGCGTGCGCGTCTCGCCGGTACTCGATGCGGGCGGCGGGTTCGTCTATTTCGGCGATCTCAAGGCAAATGTCTACGCACTTGACGCATCGTCCGGCAAGCAGCTTTGGAAGGTACGGGCGGATGAGCATCCGATGGCCGTCATTACCGGGTCGCCGAAGCTCATGGGCGGAAGGCTTTACGTCCCCGTATCCGGGCGGGATGAATCGATGGCCGCTACCGATCCCGCTTACGAGTGCTGCACATTCCGCGGCAGCGTGGTCGCGCTCGACGCGGCAAAGGGCCGGAAGATCTGGCAGAGCTACACCATCGCGAGCGCGCCGCAGGTCACCGGCAAGAACACCAAAGGCACGAAGACGTGGGGACCTTCGGGCGCGGTTCCATGGTCGTCCCCGACGCTCGACATGGAGAACCGCGTACTCTACATCGGCACCGGCGTGAACTATTCGAAGCCCACGACCGATACCAGCGACGCGGTGGTTGCCATGTCGATGGATAGCGGCGAGATTCTGTGGTCGAGTCAGCTTACTTCGGACGACGCTTACAATTTTGCCTGCAGTGCGCAGGACAAGACGAACTGTCCGCGCCAGCCCATCGTCGATACTGATTTCGGCAATTCCGGGTTGCTGCGCTCGGTCGCGGGCCGACGCGTGCTGGTAATCAGCGATAAGGGCGGCGTCGTTTATGGGCTCGACCCCGATCAGCAGGGGCGCGTCATCTGGAAACAGAAGATCGCGAGCGGCGGCGTCAATGGCGGCACCATGTGGGGCGGTGCAAGCGACGACCGCGGCATGGCGTATTTTTCGATCTCCGATTTCATGGTTGGAAAACCGGAGGCCGGCGGAGGTCTTGCCGCGCTGCAACTCACGACCGGGGAGCTCTTTTGGAAGACCGCGCCGCCAAAACCGGCATGCGTTGCGATGAAGGGATGCAGCGCTGCGCAACCCGCGCCCGTCACCGTGATTCCTGGCGTGGCTTTTCTTGGCTCGTGGGACGGACACCTGCGCGCTTACGAAACCACTCTCGGTAAGATCATCTGGGATTTCGACACCGCGAAGGAGTACGAGACAGTGAATGGCATTAAGGCCAACGGCGGCTCAATCAACAGCATGGGTGCGGCTGTCGTGGGGGGCATGGTTTACATCACATCGGGATATGGCGGAAACGGCATGCCGGGGAATGTCCTGCTGGCCTTCGGCCTCTGACCCTGTCGGGAAGAATTATGATCCACCGATCTGGACCGCGCACCTGGGACTTTGCCGGGGGACTTTTGCTCATCGCCGCGGGCTCCGTCGCCTTCGGCCTGACATAATTATCTGCACTTCGCCCTGAATTTGAAGGAAAGCGTCTGCAAACCAGCCAGTCTCGTCCCACAAAGCGTAAATTTGAGACGACGTGTCGTGCCAATGAAATCAGGAGTCTCAGAAGTCTTACAGCCAGTGCGACAATCGCGGTCGACCATATCCAGCCGGTTCGGCAAACGGCAGCCCTGCATTGAGACTCTGGCCCATAAACGCACTCACACCGCCCGGATTCCAGCCAGCGCAAATGCCCGGGGCGCCTCCGGATTACCCATGAACCACTTCCACACGTTACCAGTTCGCAGGTTCTCAGCGCTCAGGAGTGTGATCCCGACATCTATGCCGATAACGTCGTCAGCTTGCCAGCCCGTATTGGGATTAAAGGCATCGACAAAACCATAACGCCGGTAAATGCGGGATCCGAAAACGGTTTTCATGGCGTACAAGGCCGGCAGACAGATCTCCGGAGTGAACATCAGCGAGCCCGCGGCGGCGCACGGAACCACCGATCCGTCCAGTGGCCCGGTCGGCGGCGGTCCGCCCCACGTCTGATAGCCGCCCGGTCCGTCGGAACTGGTAATTCCCCAGATGTCGGCCGAGTAAGCCGGAAACCGCCGGGCGAGATCGATGCAGAAAGCGCGGTGCGCACGTGTGGCCGTTTTGGAATTCTCAAACCAGTCGATTCGCAGGCCGCGCGACTCGCGCCGGTTTCGAAAATCCCACCACGAGAACGGATATTGATAGGTCCACAACAGCGTGCGCCCGTAGTAATCAAACACGCCATCGAAGCTGCCGTAGTGAAAGGGTTCGCGCCCCCAGATGTACCAGCTCTCGGGGTCGAGCCCATGCGTAGGAGAGCCGATCCCCAGCAGGTACATACACGCCAGTTGGCAGTACTTGTCGTACCGATACGGCAGGAAGCCGCTTTCGGGCGTCCAGCCATGGGCGAGGAAGAAAGGATGCTGATTCAGCATCCAGCGATAGTCCACTCTTTCGTAAATCGCGGCGGCTGATCGTGCGATGTGGGCATCTTCGTGGAAGTACTGCCGGGCAGTCAATGCGCCGGCAACCAGCCATGTGGAATCGCTCGTCGAAACTTCACTGGTCCGGTAACGCGCGCCCGAGCGGATATCCACGAAATGATAGAACCAACCATGGACATTGGTAGTGGGGCCCACGGCATACGAATCGAGCGCGGCCCGCGCACGATTGCGCGCGGCGCGCCGGGATATCCAACCGCGTTCGGCGCCGATGCAGAGGGCCGTCAGCGCGAACCCGGTGGCGCCGGTGCTGCCGGCATATCGGCCTTCCGGCGGGTGCAGCCGGCCATCGGCGCGGGCGCGATCGCGCGCGATGCCGGTGTGCGGATCGGATTGTTCCCAGAAGTAGCGGAAGCAGCGGCGCGAGAGATCGTCGAGCAGTTCGTCATCCGCGGAGGCGAGGCCTTGCCCAGCCATAAGCGCGGCAGCAAAACCCCGCCCGGATGCGGCCAGAAACTCGCGTCGACTTGGCAGCCAGAGCATGAGCCCCTGCAGATCAGCATGTCGCTAAACTACATGGCACGCAACATACGTTTACGCACGTTGCCAGGTGTCTGTGGATGACTGCGCGCCGGCTTCGGCCTGGTTGGATATGGTAAACGCCGGTTACAGGGCCACGGGAGTCAAAATGCCGGCAGTCCACAGCACATTATGCGAGCGGATCGCGATCGATGCTGATGTCCGGTTCGGGAAATCTTGCATTTCGCGGCCACCGGATCACGGTTCAGGAGGTTCTGGAATGGCTTTCGAGCGGAACATCCCAGGAGCAGATCCTGGCCGATTATCCTCAACTTGAGCCGGATGACTTCCCTGCCGTGTACGCGTATGCCGCCGAATTGGTGGCGGGGACCAAAGTCTCCAGGGGGTGAAGTTCCTCTTCACGAAGGCCCGTCCTGCATCGCTGAACTGCTTACGTCTCGCGGGTCAAATGATCGTCCTCGACTGGTAGTTTCGCTCGGAGCGCCTGCCGCCTGGCCGGTCATGCCTGGAACCATTCGGAATTGATAAGACGCTTCGCGCCGGCGCAGGCCGCCCGCAAATTCACGGAACCCCGGACCGTTTCGCGCGTATTACTTTTGCAAGTCGAAACCGCCTTTGCGAGGAGGCGCGGGATGAAAACACCGTCCGTCATTGCAATCGTTTCTTTGGCTCTGGCCCCGTCAATCTTCGGCCAGTCGTCCGAACCTAAACCCGCATTCGAAGCCGCCGAAATCCGCGCGACCGCCATCACCAACAATAACCAGGGGTTCAACGGACCCGCGATCCGCCGAGGCATCTACCAACTACGCTATGCGACGATGGTGGACCTCGTCGCCGCCGCCTGGGGCGTCGATGGCGAGAAGGTCATCGGTGGTCCAGCATGGCTCGAATACGACACCTTTGAAGTCTTCGCGAGGCCGCCGGCGGGCACGACGGTCGAGACCGCAAAGCCGATGCTCCAGGCACTCCTCGCCGATCGTTTCAAGCTCGTTACGCATAGCGACACCCGCGGACTCCCCGCGTTCGCCCTCAAAGCCGGCAAGCGCGGCAACATGAAGCAGTCCGACGGCTCAGGCCCGAGCGGCTGCACGTTTGTTCCTCCCACGGCCGCGCCTGCTCCCGGCGAGCCTCTGCTGCTCACCTACAACTGCCGCAATATAACAATGGCCGCATTCGCCGACGGGCTGCGCAACTTTGCGGCGGTGGCTACCCTCTATTTGAGCGGCCGGGGCGTCGTCGATCAGACCGGACTGAAGGGCGCATGGGATTTCGACCTGCAATACACTCCCCGCAACATGGGCGGCGGCGCCGGTTCGATCGCTTCGATCACTCTCGCGGATACTCTGGAAAAAGCCGGTCTACGGCTCGAGGCCACCACCGCCCCGGTGCCTGTGGTTGTGATCGACGGCGTGAACCAGAAGCCAACACCCAACGCGCCGAACGTCGCGGAACTGCTGCGGATGCCGCCACCACCCACGGAATTTGAAGTGGCGGAAATCAAGCCGACGGACCCGGATTACAAGGGTACGCGCCTGCAGGTTCTGCCGGGCGGGCGCGTCAACGTCGCCGGGGCCCCGATGAAGCTCATGATTGAGCAGATCTGGGGCATACAGGATGACATGATCGCCGGCGCCCCCAAATGGACCGAGACAGAGCGCTTCGACATCGTCGCCAAAGCTCCCGGATCCGAAGCTGACATCGATACCGACGACCTGATCGCCATGCTCAAGGCGTTGCTCATCGAGCGATTCGGCATCCAGATGCACACCGAAGAGCGTCCCGCGAATGCGTACACGCTGACCGCCGTGAAGCCCAAAATGAAGAAGGCCGACCCCAACACCCGCACGAAGTGGAAGGAAGGGCCGCCGCCGGATGGACGCGACCCGCGCGACAAAACGCCCGCGCTTTCGCGGCTCGTGACGGTTCAGAACATGACGATGGCGCAGTTCGCCGAGAAGCTGCAGCGTATCGCGTCGGGCTACATCCACAGTCCCGTGCTGGACGCGACCGGGCTCGAAGGCGGCTACGATTTCACTTTGAATTTCAGCCCTGTCGGGCTTACTCGCACGCAAGGGCCGGGCCGCGGCGGTGGGCCGGAAGGCGCGTCGTCAACCGCGGGCGATGGCGCTTCCGATCCGAACGGCGCCGTCAGCCTTTTCGAAGCGATCGACAGACAGTTAGGGCTTCGGCTGCAGGCGCAAAGGCGCCCGGTCCAGATGCTCGTAATCGATCACATCGATGAAAAGCCGCGCGACAACTGAATCTTTGCTGAGCCGCACGCGTGAGCAAGCCTCAATGGTCCTTCGGGCCATGAGAGGTAATGAAAATCTTTGTGGAAAGGAACCCGGCGCCGCTCAGGCGTTTTCGTCGACTGCGATTCGCAGCGCCTTCAGGAAACGCTGGTCCTGGGTCGTGAACCGGACTTTGCCGCTCGTGCCGATTTCCTGCGGCTCCTGAAACTTCTCGTCCTTGTCGTCCTCGGGGCCTTCATCGCCGTCTTCGCGCTTGTTGAACCCGATAGTGGCTTCCAGCACGAGGAAAACATCGTAGCCGGCACGTTTAATCTCGCCGATCGCCTCTGCTATGCGTTCGGAGTCGGAAAGCGATTCGTTGATCGCATTTCCCAGGTCCTGCATCAGGCTTTTGAGACGTTCTTCCACGTTTTGGCCCCTTTCATTGGGCGCTGACCACGGGATGTTAACCCTTGGGGTTCCTCTACTTCTGATGCAAATGCAGGGCCATCGGTTACCGGCCGCTTTAAGACGGAAATCCGGACAGTCTAAAGCCTGATTGTACAGATGATATGTGCGGAGAACAACCGGTGTGCGTGGCGAGCGCACATGCCGAAGGGCCGTTGTGCGCGGTTTGGAAAACCGTCCCTGAACGCTCCTGATACCATGAAATCGTGCCCCGGAAAGACCTCGCGCAGCAGGCGGGCAAGTTCGTGAAGCACGTGGTGCCCGCAGCGGTGAAACCTGTACATGTGCTTTGGCACGAGGTCATAGGCTTTATTTTCTTGGTGATCGCAGGACTCGTGGCATGGTGGGTCTATCGCCATCCGGCATCAAGAGGTCCGGTTCAGCTGGTCATGATCATCCCGATTTTCGGCGTGTGTGTGGGATACGGCATTTCATCCTTCCTCAAGGCGCGGCGTATTTCCCGATCATGAAGCGTCTCTGAGCCGATGAAGCCCGGCGAATTTCCGTACACTCGCGGGATTTACCCCGACATGTATCGTAGCCGCTTGTGGACCATGCGGCAGTATGCAGGTTTCGGCACAGCGGAAGAAAGTAACCGCCGCTACCGGTATTTGTTGAGTCAGGGTACTACGGGTTTATCCGTGGCCTTCGATCTTCCGACACAGATGGGTCTCGATCCGGACCACGCGCTGGCCGCCGGCGAAGTGGGTCGCGTGGGCGTGTCGATCGCGTCCATCGCGGACATGCGCAAGCTGTTCGAGGGCATCCGGCTGGATGAAGTTTCGACCTCGATGACCATTAATTCGACGGCGGCGATTCTGCTCGCCTTCTACGTGGCGGTGGCCCGTGAGCAAGGCGCGGACTCACGCAAGCTCAATGGAACGATCCAGAACGACATCCTGAAAGAGTACATCGCGCGCGGAACATATATTTATCCGGCCGGGCAGGCCATGCGTATCATTACGGACCTGTTCGCGTGGGCGCAGAACGAAATTCCGGAATGGAATACGATCTCGATTTCGGGCTACCATATTCGCGAGGCGGGATCGACAGCGATCCAGGAAGTCGCGTTTACTTTCGCGAATGCGATTGCCTACATCGAGTCGGCGATCGCCGCAGGACTCGACGTGGATTCCTTCGCGCCGCGCCTTTCATTCTTCTTCAATGCGCACTCGGATTTTTTGACGGAGATCGCCAAATTTCGGGCGGCGCGGCGGCTTTATGCCAGCATCATGCGCGATCGCTTTCATGCGAAGAACGAGCGGTCGTGCATGCTGCGCTTCCATACACAGACGGCGGGGTCGAGTCTGACCGCGCAGCAGCCGGATGTGAACCTCGTGCGCACGACGCTCGAGGCGCTCTCGGCCGTGCTGGGAGGCACGCAGTCACTGCACACCAACGCGCGTGACGAGGCGCTGGGACTTCCGACTGAAGAGTCCGCGCAACTGGCGCTCCGCACGCAGCAGATCATCGCGTATGAGACCGGCATCACGAGCGTGGCCGACCCATTGGGCGGAAGTTACTACATCGAAAATCTGACCGACAGGATTGAGGCGGGCGCGATGGATTACATCCGGCGGATCGACACGATGGGCGGGACGCTGCGGGCGATCGAGGCAGGCTTCATCCAGGCCGAAATTCAGAATGCGGCTTTCGAGTTCCAGAAGGAAGTGGAAAGCGGAAAGCGCGTCATCGTCGGCGTGAACCGGTTTCAGATGGAGGAGAGCGTGAAGTCCCCGGTGTTCCGGGTGGATCCTGCGAACGAGCGGGCGCGAGTGGAAGAAGTGCGGGCGATGCGCGTCAATCGGGACGCCGCGCGATGGCGCGAGAGCCTGGAGCGCATCGAAACGGCGGCACGTTCGACGGAGAATCTGATGCCGCGAATAGTCGCGGCGGCCGAGGCGCGGGCAACAGTCGGCGAGATTTCGGACGTGCTGCGGCGCGTGTTTGGCGAGTATCGCGAAGCCGCCTGATGGCGTGGCACGGGCGCGAGACTACACTGTCGCGGGGATTCCCGCCGTCTGCGCGAACCCCGGAACCGGCGCATACACGAAGCGGCGCTCTCGAAGCCCGAACTTATGCATCAGGCGGCCGACGTGATCCTGATCGTAGCGGACGCCGAACCGCTTCTCGATCGCGAGCGCGAGGCGGCCCGTGGTCCAGCGCTCGCTGCCAAAGCCGTGGGCCACAGCGCCTTCGAGGAACATCCGACGGATGCCATCGACCTGATCGGCCGTAAGGCGGCTGGGCCGCCCGGTAGCACGCCGGCGCCGCAGCCCTTCAAAGCCTTTATGGACGATGGAACGATGCCAGCGGGACGCCGTCGTACGGCTGACGCCATAGCGCCGGGCAACCTGTGATTGTGTGACGCCGTTCAGCAGCTCTTTTGCTGCTTCGAGCCGGCGAGTTTCCATGTCTTCACGCGACAAACTCTCACGTGACAAACTTTCGCGTGACAGAGAGCTAAGCGGGGCAAGCATCCTCTCGGCGCGCGGATTTTAGACCAGAGCAAATCCAGAATACAACAGGAACAGAGGGCAAGTAAATTGTTTTTGGAAGGAAAACGGTCCTGTTACTGGCTGCCCACCGCTTTGAGATTCCGGTCCGCTTCGAAACTCGAGAGCCTGTACGACTCCCAGAGCTCGCTGCCGCGGAACAAGCGGCGCAGCACGGGCGTCGTCATCCAGGTGGTCGCCACGGCCATAAATACGAGCATGAGAAAGACGGTCTTCGGCAGAATTCCCAGCTCATAGCCGACGTTGATGACAATCAGCTCGGTGAGGCCGCGCGCGTTCATCATGACGCCGATGATCGAGGCCTCGCGGGGGGAAACACCGTTCCAGCGCGCGGCCAGCGTGCATCCGCCGTACTTGCCGACCACCGCGGCCGCCAGCACCAGACCGCAGAACAGCCACAGCTTGCCGCCCGCCATCGAGCCGACGTCCGTTCGCAGCCCGGTATACGTGAAGAAGACAGGCAGAAAAAACGTGGTGACGAAATCGTTCAGACGGCGATGGACCGCGTCGCGAAGCTGCGCCTGATCGTAAAAAATCGCGCCCATCATGAAAGCGCCGAAGAGCGAAAAGATCCCGATCCAGTTGGTGACGGCGGAGGAAATCAGCACCAACACCAGCAGCACGGCCATCCCGTTAAGAGAAAGCTCGCCGTTGTTTTGCCGCAACGTCCATTTGGCCCATCTCGCGACGAGGGGACGCACGATGAATCCCATCGCGAGCCCATAGGCGATGACTCCGCCCACCATCGTCGCCACCTTCATCGGATCGAAGGTCGAGCGAACAATCGCCGTGATGAGGGCAAGGATCGTCCAGCCGATCGCATCGTTCATCGCGGCGGCGGAGATGGTCACCGAACCGATCCGCGTGCGCGTGATGTTGAGCTCGATCATGATGCGGCCGAGCACCGGAATCGCCGTGATCGACATCGCGGTCGCCATGAACAACGAGAAGTTGATCCAGCTTCCGGTGAGGCCGAGCTGCGAGTGCATCACGTTGCCCAGCGCGAATCCCAGAGAGAACGGCAGCAGGATACCGGCGATTGAAACCGAGAAAGCCGTGCGGCGGTTATCCGGCAAGTGGTCGAAATCGAATTCGAGCCCGATCAGGAACATCACAAGGATCAGGCCGAGCTGGCTCAGGACATTCAGGACAGGCGCCACGGCGGGATCGAAGATCAAATGCGACGTCGCCGGAAAAAATTTTCCGAATAATGACGGCCCCATAATCAGCCCCGCCGCGATTTCGCCGCAAACCGACGGCTGGCCCATCCGGCGGAACAGATTGCCCGAGATCCGCGCGGCCGCGATGATCGCGACGAGCTGAACGATCACACGGAACATCACCGCTTCCACGCTGGCATTACCGGTGAGGACGTCCATATAAAGGCCTTGTGTCCGGCAGGCGTCCCGCGTTTCGTCGAAGTGCCAGTGGACTGGTAGTCCTGATTTTAATGTTTCTACTAGTGCAAAGCTACTAGTGACAAGCGGAGCGCCCGGCTTTAGTATCGGGGAATCGTGCCCAGAACGATAATCGCGCCGCGTGCCGCGACAGTCGCGCCGGCGTATTCGTTTTTGTCGTCGTCGCTCTCGTCCGTGATTTTCGCGTTTCTGCCGAAGTGCCCGGCGTGTCTGGTGCTTCTGCTGGCTCCGCTGGGAATCAAAGTGCCGGACACAAAATGGTTTCTGGCGTACCTGGTTTTAATGATGGCCGGAATTCCGCTCGCCTTCTTCCTGACCCCGGCCTGCCGCCGGTGCGGATTCAAGCCGCTCCTCGTGGCCCTTGCCGGACTCTCCATCATGACGATCGGGCGCATCGGGACGGATAGCGCAGCGCTTACGATTCTGGGCGCGGCTGTGATGTTCGCCGCGGCGTTCTGGATTGCGCGTAAGTCGTTCGTGGCAAGCGCACACCCACCCGTCAAAGCCTGATCAACTCATCGGCACCGCGATTGCCGCGAGGATGAATTCGTGGATACGTTTCTGGTCCATGGCTTGCAACTGCCGGTAGATCGCGGGGGGCCAGCCCGCCATCCAGCGGAGATAAGCCTCGTACGCGCCCGGACTCGGATTGAGATCGGGACGGCCGCCCGTCCGGCTCTCCATCAGTTCCATCCATCGTGCGGCCAGAGCCTGTCCCGTGGCGCCCGCGGGGTCCTCGTCAAGAGCGGCTTCGATCTTGAACGACAGGTCGGCCATGGCGAGCGGGAAGCGGGCTTTTTCCTCCGGTGTGAACGAGTCGAGTTCTTTGCGCCAGACCGGCTCGCCATATCGTCTCCGGCGATGGGCCGCAAACGCCCCGGCGATAAAGCACGAGATCTCGTTGAAATCGAATTCCGCCAGCCGCTTTTGCGCCTCGTCCGGCCAGAATTGGCGATCGGCCCACGCACGAATAAGGCTCTGATGGACGCGGGGATCTCGACCGGAATCGGCCACCCGGAGGGCTCTCCATCTGGCGGCGAGACGTTGCGCTTTGGGACCGTCGGGATCTTCGCCGCGCGCACTCACGATGTCGCGGAACAGACTAATCCACACGCGTGAGGGCCAGTCGCGATGACGGCCTTCAAAGCCGGCCCACGATGCTTCGTCGCGATAGTAGTTCTTCATGAATTCGATGTCGTTCTGCATCTCGGTGTGCATTTCAATTGCCTCGATGATTTCTTTGAGCGCCGACGCCCCGGGCGATGCGCCCGACTGCAGAGTCACCTGCGCGCGTTCAATCGCGCCGATCGCCCGATTAAGCAGCTCGCGTTTTTCTTCGAGGATGCGGCGCTGCATCCGAAGTGCTTCGGGAAGATCGAGGGCGTCGCGATCGAGCAGCACTTTGATCTGCTTCAACGGCAGCCCGAGGAATTTGAGCGCCACGATTTGTTCGAGGCGGGCAAGGTCGTGCTCGGCGTACATCCGGTAGCCCGCCCGGTTGCGGCGCGGCTTCAGCAGGCCGAGGCGGTCGTAGTGGTGGAGCGCTTTGACGGTGGTGCCGGCCAGTTGAGCAAATTCGCGCGCGCGGAACAAAGCTGGTTCTCAAACTAATGCTGCACCCTTACCTTATGGCAGGGTCAAGCGATTCCGCTCCAGCGAAATCTCCCGGCCGGCGGCGGTGACCAGCGCGACCAGCGTTTTCGGCTCGCGCCAGATCGGGGCCGATGGCGGCCCATTCAGCGAGAGAGCGGCGCGCACGCTCCCGGTGAAGTCAAAAATCGGCGCGGCCAGCGCACGCACCCCGACGTCCTGCTCGGCATCGGCGATGGCGTATCCACGCTGGCGGATCTTGCGCAGCTCGATCAGAAGGTCGTCGCGCGAAACGATGGTCCGGGCGGTCTTTCTCGTCAGCGCGTGGTCGTCGAGATAACGGTTGACGTCCTCGCGCGACAAATGAGCGAGCAGAACCTTACCGAGCGCGGTGGAATGCGCGGGCAGTTCACGTCCGATATCCCGCTGGTCGCGCGGACGCTCGCGCACCAGAGCTTGGCCGGCCCGCTCGGGCGGCTCGACGCGGTCGACCAGCAGGATATGGCCGCCTTCGAGAACCCCCACCCCCGCGGCGAGGCCCGTCTGGCTGGCGACGCGGTAGAGCACTGGCTCGGCGCCGGCGCGGAACCCAAGATCGCGGAGCGCGCCATGGGCGAGGGTCACCGTCTTCAGACCGATCTTGTAGCGGTTCGTGTTCTCATCGCGCGTCAGATAACCCTGGCGCTCGAGGCGCGCGAGAATCCACGAACAACTGCTGCGCGGGATCTGCATCCGGCGGCTGATCTCGGCGTTCCGCAGACCGCCGGGCGTTTTCTCCACCATGTCGAGCAGCAGCAGGGCGCGTTCGAGCGAGTTGGTCGGCGATGCGGGCAAAGAACAAGTGTCCAATAGATTGAACAAAGTGTCCAGCGACCGGCTATGATGTGAAATCATTGACCAGATGTTGAGGATCTTCATCGCCGCGTTATTGTTGGCGACTGCCGCGTACGCCGCCGACGACCCCTGCGCCAACTCGCGCAATCTGAAACTCGTCAACGGCAAGATCGTGACGATGGACAAGAAGAGTTCCATCGTCTCGTCGGTCACGATTCAGAACGGCGTCTTCGACAACGCCGGCAAGACCGCGCCATGCACGAAGACGATCGATCTGCACGGGCGCACCGCGATCCCCGGCATCGTCGATAATCACAACCACATCGTGGCGCTGGGACTGCGTCCGGGGCATGATACGCGTATCGAGACCGCCGGGTCGATCGCGGATGTGCAGGAATTGATTGCGGCGCGCGCGAAAACAGTGCCGGCGGGCGAGTTCCTGACGGCGATGGGCGGATGGAATCCCGCGCAGTTCACGGAAAAGCGCCTGCCGACATTGGCGGAACTCGACAAGGCCGCTCCCGATCATCCCGTCCTCATGTACCTCGCGTTCACCGGGCCGGCGGCGACCAATTCCAAAGGCAAGGCGTTTTTCGAATCGAAAGGAATCAAGGTCAGCGCGACCGGCGAGATCGGCGCCAACGCGCCATCGCTGGCCGCTTTGAACGCATTGCGCGCCGCGCAAACGTTCGACGATCAGAAGCGCGGCACGCTCGATGCGATGTCTTACGCCGCGCGGGTAGGCGTCACGACGAGCGCGGATATGGGCGTGTTCGTCATCCCCGGCACGCCGGACGTGCAGGATTCCTTCACGTTCGACACGCTCGCGAGCGGCAACCCGTTCCGTATGTACGACGCGTTCCTTGCGCTCCACAAAGACCACCGGATGTCGATGCGGCTGCGCGTTTTCTATCTGACGATGGATAAGGACAACTCGATCCCGCTGCTCACCGAGCGCGTGTTGAACAGCTTTCCGGAATTCGGCGACGACATGATGCGAGTGTCCGGAATCGGCGAGTTCGCCACGAACTGGCCGCTGTTTGGAACCGTTACGCCGCCGCCCAATTACAAAACCGCTCTCGATTTCGTGGCGAAGCACGGCCTGGCATTCCAGCAGCACAGCCTTTCGCCCGCGGAAGATCAACTGACGGTCTCGACGTTCGAAGCGGTCAACGCGACGACTCCGATCGCGCCGCTGCACTGGTCGATCGCGCACGCGCCCCGCATCGACAAGCCGCTGCTCGATCGCTTGAAAGCGATCGGCGCGGGTATCGCCGTGCATCCGTTTGCGTATCTCGGTGCGAATAATGCGGGTGGTCCGCCGCTGCGCACCATCATCGACAGCGGCATTCACGTGGGCGCGGGGTCTGACTCCGCGCAGATCTCGACGCTCGACCCCTGGCTGATCATTTATTACATGGTCACGGGCAAGAACGCCGCCGGAGTGATGGCGAATCCCGGCCAGCAGATCACGCGCATGGAAGCGCTGCGGCTCTATACGGCCGAGAACGGGTGGTTCTTCCATGAGGAAGACAAAATCGGATCGATCGAGCCGGGCAAGTTCGGCGACGTGGTCGTGCTGAGCGGAGACTACACTGACCCGAAAAAAGTCCCGGATGAGGCCATCCGGAGCTTGAAATCCGTCCTGACGATCGTGGATGGGCGGGTAGTGTTTGACGGAATGACGAAATAGGAGCTCATAGTGTCAAAAGCAAAGTTCGTAATCGCGCCGCATATGCGGTTGCATGAGTGGGTCGCCGAAGAAAAGGGCTATTTCAGGGCCGAAGGGCTCGACTACGATTTCCTCGATGAGCTCGTCTCGAAGGACGGGAAGAAGCACGATCTCGGCGACAAGATCGGGGCCTATCAGACTTTCGAGCGCGGACGTCATTCGGATATCAGCTGCGCCTGCCACTGGACAGTGAACGTGGCGGCTTCGAACGGCCACGGCAAGCTGTACGCTGACGCTTACTCGGTGTCGCCATGCGGTATCTTCGTGCCGCGCGATTCGCCAATTCAGCATCCGTCGGATTTGGCAGGTGTGCCGATTTCGGTCGGGTTTCAATCCGGCAGCCACTACTCGACCATTCAGGCGCTGGAGCAGTATCTGACGCGCGACCAGATCAACCTGTCGTTCGCCGAAGGACTGCTGTTCCGCCGCATGGAGTTGCTCATCGACGGCGCCGCGCCGGCCTGTTCGCTGTTCAGCGGACCCTACTACTTCGCCGAGCAGCTCGGCTTCCGGAAGATCATCGACTCGACGTTCATGATGGCGACGATGCTGACGGGCGACCCCGATCCGGAAGATGTGCGGAAGTACTTTCGGGCGTTAAGGCTCGCCCAACGCGATATCGATCTGCATCCGGAGCAGTATACGCACTATTACAGGAAGGAATTTCCGCAGCGGTTTCTCGCACAGGTGGACACGCGGCGCTGGGGACCGGGCGAGCGGATCGTATTCGAGCCCTACACGCAGGAAGTCTATGAGGAATCGTTCCGGTGGATCGAGGAGCGGAAGATTTTCGAGGATGGGGCGATGGGGGCGTGCGCGTACGAGCAGGCGGTGGTGTCCCTTAGCGTATAGATAGGAGAGTGCTGCAATATAAGTGTGCACTCATTACCGGTTCGGTCGGCGGGCTTGGCCTCGCCGCCGCATACGCTTTCGCCGCCGCGGGATGCAACATCGTTCTCAGTGGGCTTGCGACATCTGACGAGGCCGAGCGCTCCAGAAAAGCACTCGAAGACCAGCACGGCATCCGCGCGATCTACTCGGGCGCGGACCTTCGCACGCCCGGCGAGATCGCGCAGATGTTTCGGGATGCGGAAGCCGCCTTTGGCGCCGTCGATATTGTCGTGAACAACGCAGTCGTCCGCTGCGCCGCGGCCGTGGAGGATTTTCCCGTAGAGGCGTGGGACGAAGGCATCGCCGTGAACCTCAGCGCGGCTTTCCATACGATCCGCCTGGCGCTGCCCGCGATGAAGAAGCGCGGCTGGGGACGCATCATCAACGTCTCTTCGATATACGGTCTGATCGGCGCCGCGAACCGCGTCAATTACGTGACATCGAAGACCGCGCTGATCGGATTGACGCGGGCCGTTGCCCTTGAGCTCATCGGCCAGAACATTACATGTAATGCGGTTTGTCCCGGTTCGGTGCTGACTCCCGTGCATGAGGCGGCGATGCAGAAGAACATGGCAGAGCGCGGCATCACGCGCGCTGAAGCCGAGCGGCAGTTTCACGAGGGCAAGCAGCCCGGCGGACGTTTCATTGCCGCGGAAGACGTTGCCGGCTTAATGGTGTTTCTCTGCGGGTCCGGCAGCCGCGACATCAACGGCGCCGCATTGCCCATCGAGCGAGCATGGTCGATCTCGTGACGCGGAGTCTGCGCGCCCGCTACTCCGGAAATCTCACACATGAGAACGTTGACAAGAATGTCGAGGGCACGCGTGGCGCGGACGCTCTCGTCCGCAGCGCCCGGTCATCCCCTTCAGGGGCGCCGGCTCGGCACTCCTGCCGGCGTGGCTTGTGTCTGGGACCGGTGAGATAAGCCGCTAGTCCAGCATCTCGATCCGGTAATCCTCGATCACCGGATTACTCAAGACATCGCGCGCGATCGAATCCAGATCCTCGCCCGGCCGCATCGTAATTTCAAAATACTTCCCCTGCCGGACATCCTCGATGCCCTGATGGCCGAGTCCATTGAGCGCGGCTCGAATGGTCTGGCCCTGCGGATCGAGGACCGACGGTTTGAACGTGACATAAACGCGGGCTTTCACTTGTTCCAGTGTAAATAATCAGGCGTCGCCGAAAAGACTCGCCTGCAGATCCGCCGCCTGGGCCGCCGTTCGCTTCGGCCTCTGCGGAGGCGCGAATGTCCGCATCAACGCCAGCATCTGCGCGTGGAGACCATGAATATCAGCCAGCGCGTTGCACTTTTCGCATCCGCCGCGAATCGCACCGCGCCCATCCACATAAGGATCGAATCGCGGATGCCGTGGACACTTGCCGCGCCACCGCACGCTGCCGATCTTGAGCATTCCGTTCTATTCTACTTTCGCGCGCATGAATCTGGTGAACGGTTTGACGACTGGTACCGAATTCGGTACTGTCCTGCTACCCCGCTTCCGCTAAGAAATCCGACGAGGTCAGGTCATGAAGAACAAGCCTGCAGAAGCGAATTTGGATTCCTGGCCGTTCACCATTCGAAAGCTTTCGCGGCGGGAGGGCGGCGGTTATCTGGTTGAATGCCCTGCGAAGCATTCCTGAAGGCACGGATGTACAGACATCCCTACTGCTGTGCGGGTGCCGGCGCGGGCGGCGGTGGAATCGCCGGCGACGACTGACGCCCCACGCTTCCCCGGAACGCCTCGTCGATCGACACGTTGTGATTGTTCAGCGTCAATCCCACCGAGCGCTCATACTGCGTCTTCGCCTTGGCATACGCATCGAGCGCGGCCACCTCTGTCGACCGCGCCTGCGCCACATATCCCTGATACTGAATCACCAGGAAATTTGTCGAGAGCCCGACATCGAATTTCTCCTGCTCGATCTCGAGCGACTGTTCCTGCAGCCTCGTTGTCTGCTGCGCCGCCTCATACGCCGCGCGCGTGCGCTGCAGCGCGATCAGCGCGTCTTCCACCTCGGCGCGGATCTGATTTTCAAGCTGCTTCAGCCGCACCTGCGTCTGGCGGACCTGTAGTTCATCGCGCGCTACATCCGCCTGCGCAATGCGGTTGCGCACCGGCAGGTTGAGGTTGATGCCCACGCTGTAAGTCGGGTACGTCCCCCTGAGAATCTGATCGAGCACAGTGCCGTAATTGCCGCCCACGCCCGGCAACGTCGTCGTTCCGCCGGAAGTGGCGTTGAGCGGTCCGGCGATGCCCGCGCTGGTGAACGATCCGACCAGATCGATCTCCGGCTTCAGCTCGTTCTTCGTGCCTTTCAGACTGATCTCCGAGTTCGTCAGTTGCAGATTCGCCGCCAGCAATTCGGGACGACTCGCCAGGGCCATCGTTACGATTTCGGCCGTCGTCTGCGTAGGCAGCGGCTCCAGGCCAAGCGTATCTGTAGGTACGATCGCCGCGTCGTGCACCATCGGGTCGTCGCCCCAGTTCCGCGAAAGAACGTTTTTGAGGATGATCTCCTGCTGCCGCACGTAACCCTGCGCATTAATGAGGTCCTGCCGGGCCGATGCCGTCTGCGCTTCGGCGCGCGTCGCCTCGATCGGCGCGAGCGTTCCCTGTTCGACTTTATTGCGGTTATCCTCGAGGAGCCGCTGCGCCGTCGCGAGCGTTTGCTGCTTCACGCGCATGTCCGCATTCAGGCTGACCAGATCGTCATACAGCCGGATCACGCCCGAGATCGTGCTGATCACCTGCTGCTGAAAAACATAGTCGGAAATCTTCTCGCTGTTTTTCGCGATATGAATGAAGCGGCGGTTCAACTCGCGCCCGAAGCCGCGAAACAGAGGCTGCGTCACGGTAACGCCGAGACTCGACTGCGAGAACGGATTGAAGAGATTTCGCACCGCGTTCTGGTCGGCATACTGATTCAGAAAGCTCGCCGCAACCTGCGTTCCCGGACTGAACCCCTGGACGTAACTGGCATCGCCAACGAAAGTATTGGACGTGAGATCGGTCGAGTTGGTGTTCAGGCTGTTCGTCTGCGGCGCGTTGGAGCGCTGGCCCAGCAGCGTTCCGTTGAGCGACGGGTCGAACAACGGAATCAGCGGACCGTTCGCGAACGGAAATGTGCCGGTGACGCTGAGATTGTTCAGTGTTTCCGCTATGAGCTGAGTGTCGGTGACGCTCACCGAAACGGTCGATTGCGGCGTCGCCCCGGTGGCCGCCGTGGTCAGCAGCGGGCTCCCGCTCGGACCCCCGATTCCCGCCGGCGCTTCGTTCACCGTCAGCGGAACGCCGCGCAGCGTGCCGCCGCCCTGCGCGCGGTAGGTATCGGTGGTTGCCATGCGGACCCCGTAACGCTCCAGCTCCAGATCGAGGTTGTTCTCGAGCGCCAGCGCAATCGCGTCCTGCAGCGACAGATACAATTGCCCGGCGCGAATCAGATCGCCCAGCCGCGTGGTATCGCGGAAGTCGGAGCTCGACACCGAACCCGGCCGGAACTCGCCCCGCAGGAATCCGGAATTCCAGACCACCCGCGGCGAGCGGTCGACAGGCGGCGCCGCCTGCGCGAACGCGGGCAGCGCCTGCAGCCAGCACAGTCCTGCTGCCACCAGGGATTTCGTCATGGGATGCAGAAGTGTTTGAGAGCCGCGAGAGCGGCACGACGGATCTTTATGCAAAAGAATGATCTTCCCCTCAGGAGTCTGCGGCACGCGGCAGCACGATCTTAGGGCGTAAGAATCAGTATAAAGGTTAGCTCTGTTTATTTGACCGCGCACAACGGACTTCGGCCTGTGCGCTCAATCAATAATGCGGGAAGCCAACAGCCCGCACGCTTCTCAAACCTTGATGGGTGGCAGGATGATGGCACAGCCTTCAGCCTGTGAGACTGTTCAGGCTCCGAGCAGCAGCCGCGACTCCAGCTTCTCCCTGTGCGACTTCGTCAGCGTGAGCTCCGTGCCGTCGCGCAGCACCACCCGGTAATCCCCGCGGAACCACGGCTGCAGTTCCTTGATGCGGTCCAGGTTCACGATGGCCGACCGGTGCACGCGCAGGAAGCGCACCGGATCGAGGCGCGACTCGATCTGTCCCATCGTCTCCCGCAATACGTGCGTGTCTTTCCCGCAGTGCAGGCAGACGTAATTATCGGAAGCCTCGATCCAGTCCACATCGTCGATCTTCACGAAAACCACGCGCCCGCTGGTGCGAACCGCGATCCGGTTCGGCGTTCGGCGGCTGGTCGCAAATTGTTCGAACAGCGCCCGCAGCTTGTCATCCTGCGGCTCCGAGCGATCGCGCGTCAACTGGTTCTTCGCGCGATTCAGCGACTCCCGGAAGCGCCGCCGGTCGAAAGGCTTCAGCAGGTAATCGAAAGCATGCACCTCGAACGCCTTCAGCGCATACTCGTCGAACGCCGAAATGAAGATGATGAGCGGCCGCGAATTCTCGATCGCGCGCACCACCTCGAACCCGTCGAGTTCCGGCATCTGCACGTCGAGGAAAAGAATGTCCGGACGCTCCCGTGCGAGCGCGTGCAACGCCTCAGCGCCGTTTTGGCACTCACCCACGATGTCGCACTCGGGCTCGAGCGCGAGCAGGCGCCGCAGACGCTGCCGGGAAAGTCGTTCGTCGTCAACGATCAGTACTTTGAAGCGCTGCATCTTTTCCTTCTCCCGGCCCTTCTCCCGGTCTATCGTTCGTCGCATCCACATGCCTGCGGAACGGCAACGTGATCCGCACCTCCGCGCCGCCGGTCTGCACGTCGCGCAGCGCCAGCGACTGTTTCTCGCCATAGAGGGACTCCAGCCGCCCCCGCGTGATCGCCAGACCCATGCCCGTCGACTGCGGCCGCGATTCTCTCAGCCCCACGCCGTTGTCGCTGACGCGCAATACCAGCGTCTCGCCATACTTTTCCGCTGCCACCGCGATCCATCCCGGCGCCGAGCGGCGGCCCACGCCGTGCCGAATGGAATTCTCCACCAGCGGCTGCAGCACCAGATTCGGCACCATCGCTTCCCGCAATTCCGGCGGCACGTCGAAGTGCACGCTAAGCCTGTCTTCGAACCGCGTGCGCTCGATTTCGAGATAGAGATCGAGAATCCGCAGCTCCTCACTCAAAGGCACTTCGTGGATCGTGCTGTTGGCGAGAAAGAGCCGCAGCAACTCGCTTAGCCGCGCAATCGTGCGCTCGGCCATATCCGGATCTTCGTGCACCAGCGCCGTTATCGTGTGCAGTGTGTTGAACAGGAAGTGCGGATGCAATTGCATCTTCAACGCGCGCAACTGCGCCTGCACAAGCTGCGTTTGCAGATTCGCCGCATTCACCAGCCCCTGCTGATAGCGGCGGTAATAGACGATCGAGTGCTCCACCAGAATGATCACCGAATAGAGCAGCGTGCCGGTATCGAAGTTCTGCTCGATCGACCGCAGCCATCTGGCCCAGGTGAAGTCGTGAAATGCGGAGTTCGGCGGCGCCATCGTCGCGTCGAATACTGTCTTGGTAACAGCGTTGATAATCGTCAGCGCCAGGAAGTGGATCGCCAGATTGCGCGGCCAGTGATGCCGCTCGATGCGGAATCGCCGCGCGAGCCACAGAATCAGCGGCGTCAGCAGCAGCCACAGCCATGCGAAACTCACCTCGAAACGCAGGCTGTCCGGCCACGACATCGGATCTTTTGTGAACGAGTACCAGTAATGGGTCTGCCAGGCCGAAAACGTCCCATAAGCCGTCCAGATCCCGAACAGGATGCCGGCTTCAATCAAAGCTGTTCGTGAAATCCCCGCGCGCATGGAAAGTATTATCTGTGATACGTTCGAGGGTCGAGTTCGTTCCGTTAAAGTCCCGCTCTTTTTTCCGCCGCCTCGTGGCGCGGGCAGGCTTTGCCTCAAGCCGCCTGCAGCGGCCGGCGCGCCCCGTTCAGAACAAGACCTTCAACGCGAGTTGAATGCTTCTCGGATTACTCGAAAACACCGCTTCCGGATTGGCGAATATCGCGTTCCCCGGCATCTGGTAATTCAAATCGTTCCCGCTGATGTTGGGAACCGACGGATTATCCACGCGATTCACAAAGCCCGGCACGAACTGCGCGTGATTCAACAAATTGAAGAACTGCGCCGAAAACTGTATCTTCGTCCGCTCGCGCACGCTGAAATTCTTCAGCAGGTTGAGGTCGATATTGTCGATCGGCCGCCCCGCCAAAGTGTTTCGGCCTCCATTCGCATACGCGCCAGGCCCCGCCTGGATGTAACGCGCATTCGGATTCGCAGCGAGATACGCCACCACCTGACCCGCGCTGTTCGTCAGCGGTGTCACCGCGCTGCCCACCCCATCGGCGCCCGCGGGATTCACAATCGTCCGGTCCGCGAACGGGTCGCCATTGAGATTGGAATCGGTCTGGCTCAGCACCGTCACGTATTCCGGGCTCTCATAAGTGAAGATCGGCGCGATCGACCAGTTACCCACGACGTTCTTCACGACGGGATTGGCCTTTCGGAAGAACGGCACGTCGTAAACAGCCGCGAACGTCAGCCGGTGGCGATGATCGAGTGCCGAAGACGACTTGTCGTTGCTCAGGTTCTGAAAATCTTCGGGACGCCGCGGCGTCAGCACAGTCGTGTTGAAGTCGGCCGTGGAGTCGTCGATCAGATGGCTCCACGTGTATGACCCGATGAACTGCAGCCCGTTCGAGAAGCGGCGGTTCAACTGCAGGGCCAGACCATGATAGGTCGAGTTCCCGATCGGCGCATCCTCGACCAGCGCAGGATTGGTGAAGCCCGCGGCGGCGAATTGCGGCAGCGTGTTCGGCTCCTCGCC
>DASZLP010000162.1:0-43649 GCA_035552355.1 Bryobacteraceae bacterium
TGGGGCGTCAACACTTCCAATACGCGCTTTCAGGCCGCGGCGATGGCCGGCCTCACGGCAGCCCAGGTCCCGCGCCTGAAATTGAAATGGTCGTTCGGATTTCCCGGCGAGTTGAACGCGAATGCGCATCCGACTTACGCCAGCGGACGCGTCTTCATCGGAAGCCCATCGGGGAATATTTATTCGTTGAGCGCTGCCACTGGCTGCATTCATTGGCATATTGATATCGGGTCGCAGGTGCGAAGTGCGATCACCGTCGCGAAGATCGAAACCGCTGCGGGGCCGGTCTGGGCCGCATTCTTCGGCGACGGCAAAGCGCAGGCGTGGGCAGTCGACGCCGCGACAGGCAAAGAGATATGGAAGACGCGGGTCGATGAATTTCCGGTCGCGCGGCTTACGGGCTCTCCCGTTTTTTATGGCGGGCGGCTTTACGTCCCGGTGGCCTCGGGCGAAGAGGCCGCGGGCTCTGTTCCTGCGTACGAGTGCTGCCGGTTTCGCGGCAGTCTGGTGGCGCTCGACGCCGCCACTGGCAAGCAGGTCTGGAAGACCTGGACCATCGACGAGCCCGCGAAGGCGACTACGAAAAACAAAATCGGGACGCAGCTTTGGGGACCCTCGGGCGCTCCCATCTGGAGCACGCCCGCCATCGATTCCAAACTCAACGTCGTCTACGTCACGACCGGCGACAACTACAGCGAGCCGAGCACGAAGACGAGCGACGCTTTCATGGCGATCGACATGACCACCGGCAAAATTCTGTGGATGCGCCAGATGACGCTGGATGATGCGTATACGTCCGCCTGCCGCCTGCCCGACCGGACGAACTGCCCCGACGTCAATGGGCCCGATTTCGACTTCGGCGCATCACCGATTCTGGTCACGTTGCGCAACGGGAAGAGGGCGCTGTTGGCAGGCCAGAAATCCGGCATCGTGCATGCGCTCGACCCGGACAAGCAGGGAGAAGTGCTGTGGCAGGTGCGCGTGGGGAAAGGTGGGACGATGGGCGGCGTGCAGTGGGGATCGGCCGCTGACCAGTCGAACATCTACGTCGCGGTCTCCGATATCAAGCGCATCATGCTCGACTACTCCACGACGACCGACACCGATGCGAGCCAGGGCGGCGGCATGTACGCGCTGCGTCTGGATAACGGCGAGCGCATGTGGTACACGGCGCCGGCGTCATGCGGCGAGAGAAAGCGGTGCAGCCCCGCGCAGTCCGCCGCCGTCAGCGCGATGCCGGGCGTGGCCTTCTCGGGTTCGGTGGATGGGCATCTGCGGGCTTATTCCGCGGCGAATGGGAAGGTCATCTGGGATTTCGACACGATCCGGACGTATAAGACCGTCGATGGTGTGGAAGGGCGCGGCGGTTCGCTGGATGGTCCGGGGCCGGTGATTGCCGGTGGGATGGTGTTCGCCGAGTCGGGCTACGCGGCGGCGGGCGGGACGCCCGGTAATGTGCTGCTCGCGTTCTCGGTGGACGGGAAATAGATTACTTTTTACGTCGCGTGTTGGCTGTTGACGGTCCGGTCGACAAATTCATCGCGCGCAATTGCTCCTTCGCCTGAGCGGCCTGATCGGAGCGCGGATACTTGCTGATCAGCGTACGCCACTCGGTTGCCGCCATGTCGGCATGATGGGCCGCCTTGAGCGCCATGCCTTTCATGAAATAAGCGTCCGGCGTGCGCTTGTTGTCAGGATATCGCTCCAGCACGGCGTCGAAATCGTCGGCGGCCTGATCGTACTTCGACGCCGAAAAATGAATCTGTCCAATGAAGAACTGCGCATCGGGCGCGTTCGGATCTTCCGGATAGGCCTTCAGGAAAGTAGCGAACTCCGAGGCGGCGAGATCGGGCTTGCTCGTGTAATCGCCGCGCGCGTTCTCGAACAGCACATTCGCGGGCGGAATTTGCCCCGTCGCCTCCGGATTGGTGCTTGGGGGCGGGGGCGCGGCCGGCGGCGCCTGCAGCACTTTCAGCGCGTTGTTGATGTCGTTGAGCGTCGACTGCTGCCGGTTGAGCTGTGTTGTCAGATCGGCCATCGCGCTTTTCACGTCGGAAACGTCGTTGTTGACATTGTCGAGTTTGGTCGATAGTCCAGCGACGGGACGCAACGCGTCTTTGAGATCGCGGTCAATCGTCTGCGAGAGCCGGTCGCTCAGCACGCTGACGTTTGTGTTCGCCTGTTTGCCCGCGTCGAGCGCCTGCTCGATGAGCGTCTTCATGGCGGCGAGATTGGTGTCGACGCTCGACTGCAGCGCGCGCACCTGATCCTGCAACTGTGCGATATCCCGCTGCATTTCCTGTTGCTCCCGGCTCGCGCCAAACGCCGCTGCGGGAACCAGAAGAGCGGAGAGTGCAATCAGACTGACGTTACGCCTCATAGTATTTACTCTACTGCGGTTTTGCCTCATCGCCGTTCACCCGATATATGCCGTTAACGTGACGGCCCGCCTATTGTCCGACGGAGAAGTGCGCGCGCCGGTTTCTTTGCCAGCAGCTTTCGTCGGATTCCGTACACACGGGCCGCTCTTTTCCGTAGCTGATGGTTTTCAATTTGTCGGCGGGAATTCCCTGCTGGACGAGGAAATCGCGCGCGGATGAGGCCCGGCGATCGCCGAGGCCAAGATTATATTCGGCCGATCCCCGCTCGTCGCAATGGCCTTCCACATTCACGCTCGCGTTCGGGAAATCCGCGAAGATACGTTTCAGCGCATCGGCGTCGGCTTGCAGCGCGGTGCGCGCCGCGTCGCTGACATTGTTCGAATCGTAGTCGTAAAGCACGTCCCGCAGATCCGACTGCACGCGCGATTCAAGCGTGCCGCGGTTGCCGTTGTTCGTGTTGCGCGAGGGCGGAGGAGGCGGCGCCGGACCCGTTACGGTCACGGTCGCAGTGGCCATCGTATCGCCGAGCGGTCCAGTCGCGGTGAGCGTGTATGTCGTGGTTGCATCCGGCGTCATGCGGCGCGTTCCGCTTGGCGCCACCGTGCCGATTCCATTGTTGATCGAAACGTTGCTGGAGCCGGTGACGGTCCAGCGCATCACGGCTGATTGTCCACGCTCGATCGTGGAGGGCTCGATCGTAAACTCGGCGACTACCGGCCGGCCTGGTGCCGGCGCGCCTCCGGCATTGGAAGCCGCGGGCGGCGGTGTGGGCGGAGGCGGCGGCAGGGGGTTCTTTTTTCCACCGCAGGATGCTGCAAGCAGAGCAGTCGCCAGCGTCAGGGCAAAGATTAGTTTTTCGAAGCGGAACGAGTAATTTTTCATGATTACTTAACACCCCAGACGGGGTATCTGTTTACTCCCTGCGTGGTCAACTGCTTCACGTCGGTGCCGTTGGCGAGCATTGTATAAATCTGAAATTTGCCGGAGCGGTTGGACATAAAAGCCAGATGCTTTCCATCCGGCGCCCATGTTGGATTTTCGTTCCGCCCCTCGCCGTGCGTCAACTGCGCATAAGTGCGCGAGCCGATATCCATCACGAATACATTGAAGTTGCCTGCCGCGATGCCGCTCGTCCACGAGAACGCGAAATGCTGCCCGTCGGGATGCCATGCGGGATTCGTCGCCTCGCCCTGGCCGTTCGTCACGCGCTCGACGCCGACACCATCGGAATTCATCTGGTAAATCTGCGGATGCGGCGAGCCCTCCACAACCAGCAGCAAAGACGGATTCTTCGGATTCACCTTGGGCTCAACTTCGATGCCGTCGCGATGAGAGACGGGGCGAAACCCCTGGCCGTCTATCGACGATACGAAGATCCGAGGAGTACCGACGGCGCTCGAAATGTAATAAACCTGTTTGCCATCGGGCGTAAAGCTGACATTCGCATTCACCGAAGCTTCCTGATTGTAAAACGGCAGCGCTCGTCCGCTCATCGAGTCGATCATCATGATGCGCGGTGTTCCGCGCGCCCAGCTCGTGAACGCGACGCGGGAGCCGTCGGGCGACACCGACGGATAGAGAGAAAGTGAATTCAGGCGCGTCAGTTGCTTTTGATTCTGCCCGTCCCAGTCCATGGCCCAAATCTCGTCGGGGCCTTTCGAGCCGGCGCGCTCCGAGGAGAAGTAGATCCGGCTGCCTAGCAACGACCCCGAGCCGCCGAATTTCTGGATGATGTCGTTGGCGAACTCGTGCGCGACATGAATCGCGCCGGCTTCGTCGAGCGACCCCGAATATCGCGAGGCCATCAGCGACGCCGATTGGGGATTGCTCTGCCGCGTGTCGTCGACGTTTCCGTAAAGCACGAGCACGCCGTTCTGCGCGGCCGTATAGCCGAAAACAAGGTGCGAAGCGCTTACCGGCGTGGCGGCCCAGTCGGCGAGCGCGAATCCCTGGCCGCCATCCGACGGGCGAAGGTCTTCCGGCCGCTGCGGGTTGTTGAGCGGAAACATGCTCTTCGGCCGCAGGTCGAAGAGAGCCGACCCCTGCAGATCGTTGAACAGCGTCTGGTTGAACTTGTCCATGAACTGCTGCGAGCCGGAGCCGCGAAACTCGATGACGGCGAGCGCCGGCTTGGCGCCGGTGGTGTTGATCCAGCGCAGAATGTCCTGCGCAAACAGAGTGGCCGCAGAGAGGAAAAGCACCGGCAGCAGCACCACGCCGGCAACCCGCGATTTCGAACGTGAGATCGGCATCGTCATTTGTTCAATTGGAACCAAAGTTCCACGGTTGCTTCATTGTGTTCGAATCCCTGAGGCAGCGGCGGCAGGGGATTCGTATCCAGGATCGCCCTCTTCGCAGAGGTATCCAGCAGGTAATCGCCGCTGGGCTGAGTCACCTGCACGTTTGTAACCGTACCGTTCTTCGCGATCGTAAAGCTGACCGCGCACTTCAGGGAAGTACGGACTCCGGACCGGTTCCAGTGCTGCGCCACACGGTCACGCACCAGATCGCCGTAAGCGCCGAAACGCTCGCCGAGAACCGAGGCGTCGCCGACGTCGACACCGTTCGTCCCCTGTTTGCCGAAAAGCGGTGAACTCGCCTGCTGCGGCGTCGTCGAGAAGACCTGATTGCTCTTATAAGGTTCCGGCGGCTTCAGGAGGGCGGCCATCTGCTCTTTCGGCGAAAGCTTTTTCTTTTTTTCGACTTTATCCGGGATCGGAATGGCCTTTTCCGGCTGTTCCTTCACCTGCTTCTGCAGCTTGACCGGAGCGGGCTGTTGCGGCACGATCGATGTCGAGTCGTTAGCTAAGGGATTCGTCGGCGCTTCGCGTTGCGGAATCGGGATACGCGGCACAATGTTGACGCCCACCGAGCCGCTCGAGGCCTTGGGCGATCCGAAATTGTTCTTCGTCAGATTGAATAAGCCGGAAGTCGTCAGCACCGCGATGACGACTCCGTGCGTGATCAGAGATCCGGCGAAGGCTTTGCCGTGCGATTCGTTACCCGGATAGTAGCCAGGTTCCATCAACGTCTCTTGCCTATATTGTCATCCGGCTGTGTCACTGCGTTGACGTCGAGCTTCGCCTCTTTGAGTACGCTCATCACGCTGGCAATGGGTTGCCAGGGAGTTTGTGCGTCCGCTCGCAGGTAAACGCCGGTCTGGCCTGGATAGCCTTTGCGAATTGCATCCGCCAGCAGGCTGATATTGACGCCGTTCTTGCCCAGGAAGATATCGCCTGTTTTCGAAATCTGAACCACAGGCAGATCCTTCGTGCTGGTGGCGACAGTCTTCGTTTTTGGCACGTCGATCTCTATCCCGTATTCCATGACGTGCGCGGTAATCATGAAGATGATCAGCAGTACGAGCGCGACGTCGACAATTGGCGTAACGTTGATCTCCGCCAGCGGCTGGACGCCGCGCGACCTTCTTCCGCCGCCGTTCCCGCCGTTGACGCTGATTGCCAATTCTTCAGTCTCCGAAACTGCGCTCGATCAGATTGAGGAACTCAAGCGAGAAGTCGTCCAGGCGGGTCCCCATTTCCCTGAGCGCCTGGCCGAACTGGTTGTAAAAGATCGCCGCGGGAATGGCGGCGAAAAGTCCCACGGCGGTGGCAATCAGCGCTTCGGCGATGCCAGGTCCGACGGCGCGCAGGCTCGTGCTGCCCGCCGATCCGAGATTCTCAAACGCCCGGATGATGCCGATAACCGTGCCCAACAGGCCGACAAACGGGGAGACCGAAGCAATGGATGCAAGCCGGCTGAGACTTCGTTCGTAACGTGACAGTTGTTCGCTGGTGCCGATCTGCAGACTGCGTGAAATCGAGTCGCGATTGGCGATGCCGCCGCGGGACTTCACCTGGCGGCCAACCTCCTGATAACCGAAATCGAACACCGCGACGAGGGGCGTTGGACGATACTGCTCACTTGCGACCATTACGGCTTCAAGTCCGGCCGCTTTACGGAAGGCGCGCAGAAAGCGCAGATCGGTCCGGCGGGCGCTTCCGAATGCCGAGAGCTTGGAAAAAATGACAGTCCAGGAGTAGATGGAGGCCAGGAAAAGGCACCCCAGCACGGCATAAGTAAGCGGCGTTCCAGTGCTTACGAGAATCCAGATGTCAGTTTGCAATACGAAAAGCGCCGCGTCCGAGCCCGGCAACGTGTCTCCTCCTTCCCAAATCTAGCATGCGAAGCCCGCAAAGCGTGCGTTTCCGTCTTCTTCAATGACGCGGGGCGAGGCTGGAAAGTCTGAGCGACCTGGAGCCATATAATCGGAGCGAGTGCTGCATGAACTGGTGGTGGAAGATTACGCAGTAGTCGACCGCCTGCGCGTGCGTTTTCACGCCGGCCTCAATCTCCTCACCGGTGAAACCGGCAGCGGCAAATCGATCATCGTGGATGCGTTCGCCTTGTTACTCGGCGGACGCGCATCGAGCGACATGATCCGTTCGGGCAAAGATCGCGCGCGCGTCTCCGGCGTCTTCGATCCTGGACCGAAGGCAGCGAGGGTGCTCGAAGCCGCGGGCTTCGATGCTGCCGAGACCGACCTCGTGCTCGACCGCGAAATCCAGTCGAACGGCAAGAGCCGCGTGTATGTGAACAACCGGCCGGCATCGGTCGCGCTGCTGAAAGAACTGGCGCCGCACCTTGGCGACATTCACGGCCAGCATGACCAGCAGCTTCTCTTCGAGCCTTCCGCGCAGCTCGGCATGCTCGATGCTTTCGCACAAACAGGCGCGCAGCGGGGGCGAATCCGCGAGATGTTCGGCGAATGGAAACGGGTGACGGCTGAGATCGCGGAAATCGAGAGCGCCGATCAGGAAAAACTGCGCATGCTGGATCTCTGGCAGTTCCAGCGCAATGAAATCGAAGCAGCGGCATTGCGCGCGGGCGAAGACGCTGAGCTCGAAGCGGAGCGGCGCGTGCAGCAGAATGCCGGGCGCCTGCTCGATACAGCGGGCGCGGCGTTCGAAGCGCTGTACGAGTCTCCGGAATCGGCGCTGTCGATCGTGAAGAGCGTGACGCGCAAACTCGACGACCTGGCAAGAATAGACGGCCAAATGGATTCCATGCGGCAATCGCTCGAACCCGCGCTGGCGGCAATCGAGGACGTTTCGGGTTCCCTGCGCGACTATCTGGGGCGCCTGGAAGCCGATCCCGCGCGGCTCGAAGAACTCGAAACCAGGCTCGCCGCGCTCGACAAGCTGAAGCGCAAGTACGGTGCGTCGGTGGAGGAGATCCTGCTGTTTCTCGACGATGTCTCGCGAAAGATTTCCGAAGTCGAGACGGCGGGCGAACGCCTCGACGGACTGAAACGCGAGCAGACGGAACTGGCCTGCCGGTATGAGCAGTCCGCGGGCGAGCTGACTGGGGTCCGAAGAGAAGCAGCGCTGCGTCTCGCGAAGCGAGTCGAGGCGGAGCTGAAGCCGCTCGCGATGGAACGCACGATCTTCCGGATTCAGATAGAACCCGCCGCGTGGTCCGAGAGCGGGGCCGACCGTGCGCAGTTTCTCGTCTCGGCTAACGCGGGCGAAGAGCCGCGCCCGATGGAGCGCATCGCATCGGGCGGCGAGCTCTCGCGTATCGCACTCGCGCTGAAGACCTGTCTCGTGAGCAGTAAGCCGAACGCGAAGGCGACGGCGCGGACTCTCGTCTTCGACGAGATCGACACCGGAATCGGAGGCCGCGCGGCGGAAGGCGTCGCCCGGCGGTTGAAAGCGCTGGCGGCGGAAAACCAGGTCCTGTGTGTTACGCATCTCGCGCAGATCGCCTGCTTCGCGGATCATCATTATCGCGTCGGAAAATCCGAGCGCGCCGGACGTACCGTCGCCGCGATCGAGGAGCTCGACGCGTCGGCCAGCACTGAAGAAATCGGCCGAATGCTGAGCGGCCAGACACTCACGCCGGAAGCGCTGCGCAATGCAGCAGAGCTTCAGCGGGCCGCGCGCGCCTGAATCTTCTCGTATTCGGCGAGCGCCTGCGCCGCGGGCCGATTGTTCTTATCGAGCGTCATAACACGGCGCAGACCGGTGATCGCTTCGGCAAGCCGATGGTTGTAGAAAGCATCGAGGGACTTTTCGAAGAGTTGATACTCTGGCAGCCGGTCTTTTGGATCGGCGCGCGAATCAGCGCCGGATTGTTGGCCGCCCGCGAGATAGCCAAGCGACTGCAGGGCGTCGCGTGTTCCCGGCGAGGAATCGATTTTGGGCGAGCCGCCGCGTGCGTAGCGATTCCGGAGCCGCGCTAATTCCGCGCGCAGCGTGGCCACCTCGGCGGAATTTGTGTGCGCCAGATTCATCCGTTCGTGTGGGTCACGCTCCAGATCGTAGAGCTCAACGCGCGGCGCGTCGATCAGCTTCCAACGGCCCATCCGGAGCGCGGGAAGCGGCGCCCAGCCGAATTGATCTCGGGCATAGACACTCTCGCTCAGGACGGCGTGGTCCGGCGCCTCGTCGAATTTGAGCAGGCTCACGCCCGCGAATGACGGTGGGAGCGGAATCCGCAGAGCATCCAGAATGGTTGGTGCGACATCAATGAGCCCCGCGGCATGCAGGGAACGCGCCGGGTGGATCGGACTTCCCTCCGGCCAATGCACAATCAGCGGGACGTGCAGCGTGCTCTCATACGCGAAGTAGCCGTGGCTCGATTCGCCGTGGTCGCCGAGACTCTCGCCGTGATCGGCAGCCAGCACGACGAGGGACCGCTGCAGCCAGCCGTCTTTCGCCAGCGTTTGCGTGAAACGGCCCAGTATCTGATCGACGTAGCGAAGCTCGGCGTCGTATCCGGTTAAAGCCGGGAGCGCCGACCCGTCGGATGGGTGCAGTTTGTAAGGAGCGTGCAAATCGAAGAGGTGGATGAACACGAATACGGATTGTCCACGATGCGCCGCAAGCCACTGCCCCGCCGCACGCAGCACCAGCGCGCCATCGCGGCGCACGCGCGACGAGTACGGGCTTTCCGCTTCCGCCGCCGGCGCGCCGAAGGGGCTGTCGTATTCCGCAAATCCCTGATCGAGCCCCGCGCTGCGCGTGAGGATGTTGCTGCCGATGAAAGCGGCGGTGTTGTATCCACGAGCCTGGAGGACCGACCCGAGCGTCACCGCGCCGGCCGGCACGACTTCGCCGTTCTCTTCGACTCCGTTCTGAAATGGGTAAGTCGAAGTCAGCAACGCTGTGTGGGAGGGCAAGGTCAGCGGGATCTGCGACTCGACGCTGGTGAACAGAGTTCCGTGTTGCGCGAGCGCATCGATGTTGGGAGTCGGGACGGCCTTGTATCCGTAGCTGCTCAGGTGGTCGGCGCGCAGGGTGTCGATCGAAATGAGGATGACGGGCGTTTGCGCGTGAGCCGCCCAGGCAATCGCAAAAAAGAGGAAAACGCTGGAGCGTCCGCTCATACAGGACCGATGCAATCGAGCGCCGACTTGTGGCGCGGACACTTTGTCCGCCGCGCCGGCAATCGTGCCGGCGCTTGTCATGACAAGGCCCAACGTGTTAAGCCTATAGCACTGCAATCGCCGCCGCCAGCGAGATCGGGAAGAACCAGAGCGTCCAGTGCAGGCCGTAAAAGTCGCGGCGCGGATACGGGATATCGATCGCCGGTCGAGTGAAGGGAAGTCGCCAGCCGTCGATCCATCCGCTCCCGGCCACAATCTGGCGCGCGACCACGTGTCCATCGCTGTAATGAATTTGAAGCTCGCCGGTCATCTTACCGATCGGCCTGACACGCCAGCCGGCTTTCCCATCGTGGACATCGTTCACCGCCGGTGTTTCCACCATGATCCCCACCGGCGCCTCAAGCTGGACATCGCCCGCCGTTGCGCTTACCACGCCGCGCTCGCCGATTCGCAGCGGGGCATGGCCAAACACGGCGTCGAACTGCGGAAAAAACAGCACGAAGATCGCCGCCGGGATGATGCCGGCTGGAAGCACCAGGCGAAGCAGCCGAAGATTCTCGCGCACGAGATCGCGCTGTGCACGGAAAACCAGCGCGGGAGAGTCGATGAACAGCTCGAGTTCCATCAGGTGCGCCACGATGCGGTTGATTGTCGCGCGAACGAGCGCTCTGTTGGAAAATCTGCGCAGCGCCATTGCCGCCACCCAGCCGTAAAGCGCGCTGACGATGATGAGCATCCAGATCATTTCGCGTAAATGGAATGGCCCTTCATACCTGGCCCGGGTGCGACGCCGAAAAGCGCCAGCAGCGAGACGGGCAGGTCCGCAATGGCGGGGCTTCCGGTCCGCAGCTTCCGGCTTGTAAACAGGACACCGGGAACATCTGCCGCGTTTACGCAGTGGTCCGCAATCCAGGCGTCGCTATTGTCGGAGAGTACGGCGGCCCCGACCGCGCCGACGCCGCTCTCCCACGACCCTCGATATCCGGCGGCGTAGCCCACGATGAGATCGGGCGCGACGCGCGCGTTTACTCCGCTGACATTCGTCGCGGTCACTGTTTCGATCGGCGCGCGTCCGTTTGCCGGATCACGCAGCGCAAGAAGTCCGGCGCGGATCCTGTCGATCAAAGCGCGGCTTTCGCCTCCGCTTGCCACGATGCCGTGCAGTTCGCGTCCCGCAAGGTTCAAATAGAGCCCGTTCAGGCCGAGCGCATAGGCTTGCGTCCGGGACCAGTCGATTTGTTCGGGCTGCTTGTTTAGAGCGAGCAGCCCTGCATCGAACAGCCAGTGATTCAGATCGACCGAGCGCTCGAACGAGGTAAAGCCGTGGTCCGACATCACCATCAGCTCGGCGGAGGGCTTCCGCCGCATCACTTCACCGATTGAAGCGTCCACGGCGCGATAGACCCCGAGCAGGTCGTCATCGTGCTGGCCCCAGAGCATGTGGGAATTCTGATCCACTGAGGAGAAGTAGAAGAACAGCAGGCCGTCCTGAAAGCGAGCGAGCGCATCGTCGAGCAGCTTCTTCTCGTCATCGAGCACGAGCCGGCTCTGCGTCAGGAACTGCGGCAGATCAAAGATGCCCTGGCGCATCGCCGAAGTGTCCTCGGGGATTCCGAGCGTGTAATAGCGGCCGGTCGCGCGCGCGATGTTTCGGGCCAAAGACCTCGGAGACGATATCGGCAGATCCGGCGACTCTGGGTCGACATTCACCGGCGAAACGTAGATTTCCAGCCGCGGATGCAGCTGCTTCGCGAATACGCGTACCATTCCGCGGACAGACACCAGATGAGGCAGCAGCGGAAACTCGACCGGCAGCCAATCGGACCATTCGCCCTCGCGCACGATCGCCACCGCGTCGCCCGCCGTGAGCCGCGCGAAGGGCTGCGACGGATCGACATCGACGATGAGATTCGCAGAGGCAGGCCGGCGATCGCGCCGCAGGGGATTCGGCGGACCTTCCAGACGCAGCACGGTGCGCCCGCCGGAGACCCGCGCCTTCGCGATCACACCGCCGCTTACCGCATGCGAAGCCTCGCCCGGATCGTCGCTGAAGTATTGGAACGTGCCCTGCGTCCCCTGCAAATCCGGGGTGCCCATGCCCGCCAGAGCGTCGCCGGACGCAACCGGCGGATAGTTTACCGGCATGTGCACGATCGTGGCCGGAATGCCGTGCTCGCCCAGTACCTCCCAAAACGCCTTGCCGCGCCGCAGCGATTCGATCCGCGAGTTGGATAAAGGAAGCCGCCAGGCGCCGAGTGGAATGGCGAAGCGCGATTCCACGGTGCGGGCCATTGACAGGAAGGGCTCCATTGTCGATGGGTCCCGATGCACGAAATCGAAGATGCCGTGTTCGGCGGGATCGAGACCCGTGATGAAAGTCGACCAGGCGGTCGGACTTTGCGGCGGAGTTGTCGTCGCGAGCCTCTGGAAACTTCCCTGCGAGCGCAGACGAGAGAGATTGGGCAGAGCCTCCCAATACTTTTCGACGAAGTTGGGGTCCATGCCGTCGACGCCGATGACGATCACCTGGCGCCCGCCGGCGGACGATCGGTGTCCGCAGGCAGCGAGCGCCATGATCGCGAGGGCGACGATCAATGCGAGCTTACGCAAAGCGGATAATCGGCCTTCCATCCATCCATTCCGGCCGCTCGATTCCGAACAGTCCGAGCACGGTGGGCGCGATATCTTCGAGGGCGGCACTCTCGGCATCGAGCTTCCGATTCGAAAACAACACGCCCTGCGGGCTGTTTGAGACGACCAGTACGGCCGCGCCCGGCCTGATCTTTTCGAGCGTCCGCCCGACGAGACGGTCCATCTCGTGGTAAGCCCATTCGACGACTTCGCCGTACTCGCCGAATACTTGCTCGATGCGCCGCGGTGTGTCGAATACGCACGCCACGAGACCGGCGGGCTGGTGTTCGAGAGCGCTGAAGAACAGGGCCTCGCGTTCCTCCTGCGCGAGCTTCACCTGCATCAGGAAGTCTTCGGCGTCGATCGTCCCCGAGTAGAGAGCGGCTTCGTCGCCAGACTCAGGCAATGTTGCGAACGGGCCGAGCAGCTTCGCGAGATAAGCCGAGTAGCGGCGCGGATGGCTAAGCGCAGTCTCGGGCCGTTCGGGGTCCGGGTGTATCGGGCTGACGTAGAGCGAGAATTCAGCGCCGGCCGCAGTCGCAAGAAAGCGCGCGAGTCCGGAGACGCCTCCGGATTGCAGCCGAATCCACGGCGTAAAAACGTGAGGCTTCAAAGCGTACCTCTCGCGATCGATCTCAAGTTCCGGGTCGCCGCGCGGGTCCAGAATTCGAAACCGCACTCCTGAAGGCAGTTCGCCTTCGAATCGGTTATCAATCGAGACGAGCTTGTGCGGCGCGTCGGGCGACGTTGAAAATGACGTTGACTTACGCCGCGCCGCCGAAGAGTCGGCCGCCAGTATCCTGCCGCTGAAATCATCGGGCGGGAAGGATTCAGGCACGAGCAGAATCGTGCTGCCGATGGCGTTGCGCCCCAGGATTTTCCAGAACGGCTCGCGCGGCGCCGATTCGCTCGCGCCAACTCCCGACGCGAAGCCGGTCCACTCTCCGCCGCGGAGTGGGCGGCACGAACCCTCTTCCTTCAGATGCGCGAGATTCGACAGTTTGCCCGCGGCCATCATGGCTGCCGCGCGGTCGAAGTTCCCCCCATCCAGTCCAAGAAGGACGACCTGACGAGATTTTCCCGCACGCATACCGCGCAAGAGCCGCAGCGGCCACAGCAGCAGCGAAACAATGCTCGCGAGAAGTGACAGCACGAGCGTAAAGAACGAGCCCAGGAACGCGAATCCCGCTCCTGGTCCGATATACGCGACAGGCAGATGAATCATGCGGCTTTCTTCAATCCAGTATGGAACCGGCGCTATAACTGAAACATGGCGCTGTTCCGAAATGCGGCTGTCCTGGCTCTTATCCTCATTCCTCTGCACGCCCAGAACCGCGATATCGCGGCGCGCCTCGCGAAATGGAAGAACGTCGACATGCCGTTCCAGTCCGCCGGATTGAGCGATCGCGAGCGGCAGATGGTCGACAAGCTCGTCGAAGCCTGCCGTCTGCTCGACGATATTTACTGGCGCCAAAGCGACACTGCTGGACTCGACCTCTACAAGACCACCACCGACCCCGCGCTCAGGACGCTGCTCACCATCATGGGCGGCCGGTGGGACCTGATCGACGAAAACCGGCCGTTCGCCGGAGCGCCCGCGATGCCTCCGGGCCACGACCTTTATCCGCACGAACTCACGCGCACGGGTGTCGAGAAGTATGTCAAGGAGCATCCGGAAGACAAAGCTGCGATCTACAACCCGTACACTATCGTCAAAAGCCGTCCGGGCGGAAGGCTGGCTGGAATCCCGTATCGCGACGAATACAAGGCATTCATCGTGCCCATGACGCGCCTGTTGCGCGAGGCTGCGGACCTGAGCCCCGACGCGGCTTTTGCGAACTTTCTGCGCCTGCGCGCCGGCGCCCTGCAGTCGAGCGATTACTACAAGAGCGACCTTGCCTGGCTCGATCTGAAGAACCCGAAGTTCGACGTGATCTTCGCGCCATACGAAACGTATCTCGACGATCTGCTCGGGGTGAAGACGTCCTTCGGGGCTGCGGTGCTCATTCGCAATGAAGGCGAGAGCCAGCGCCTCGCGGTCTACCAGAAGTACGTTCCGGATATTCAGGACGCGCTCCCGGTCGATGCCTCCGCGCGCCCGTCGAAGCGCGGCCACCTCACGCCGATGGAAGTGATGGACGCGCCGTATCGGGCCGGCGATCTCCGCCACGGATACCAGGCGGTGGCGGACAATCTTCCCAACGACCCGCGCATTCATCAGGAAAAAGGCACCAAGAAAATCTTCTTCAAAAACTTCATGGATGCGCGTGTGTCGTACGTGGTGCTGCCGATCGCGCGCGAACTGATGGAGCCGGCGCAGGCGGCGAAGGCCTCGGCCGAAGGATATCTCGCGGCCGTACTGATGCACGAGATCTCGCACGAGCTCGGTCCGGATTTCGCGCACAAAGACGGCAAGCAGGTCGATATTCGCGAAGCCATCGGACCGGCGTACTCAGGTCTTGAAGAAGCGAAGGCTGACGTCGTCGGGATGTTCGGCCTCAAATGGCTCGTCGATCATGGCGCCATGCCCAAACAGCGGCTCGAAGAATATTACGCGTCCTATGTCGCGGGAATCTTCCGGACGCTGCGCTTCGGTACGGGCGAAGCACACGGCCGCGCCGAGATGATGGAGTTCAGTTATCTCACCGAACAACACGCTCTCGCGTACAACGGCGGGCGATATGCGATCGATTTCGCGAAGATGCCCGCGGCGCTCACATCTCTGGCGAAGGAGTTGCTGCAGATCGAAGCCACGGGCGATCGCGCGCGGGCCGAAGCGTGGATGACGAAGTACGACCGCATGCCGAATGAATTGAAGGCGGCGCTCGCGACAACGACGAAGATTCCGGTTGATATCAACCCGATCTTTTCGTTCAAGGATGAAGTGCGTTGACATGTACGGCCAGCTGCCGTGCATTAGACAACAGAGGGAAGGACCTTATGCCTGTACGAGAGCAAAGCCGCACCGCCCGCCTGGAGTCGCGGATCGCGCCAGAGGCCCTCGCCGTCGTACGGCGGGCCGCCGAGATTCAGGGCCGGTCGGTCAGCGATTTCGTCGTTGTTGCGGTCGTCGAAGTCGCGAACCGCGCCATTGAGGGAACCCAAAGCGTCCGGCTCTCGGTCGAAGGTCAGCGGGAATTGTTCGAACTGCTCCTCAACCCGCCAAAACCGAGCCCCGCCCTGAAAAAGGCATTCAGACGCCGCCGTGAGCTTCTCGGCGCCCGGTGAGCCCGGCTCCCTTCCGTGTCGATCACTACTTCCGCGGGCAGGCAACGCAGGATGTCCGCCGGCACATCGCCAACTGCTTTGTCGCCGTCGAAGCCGCGAGCGGCCGGGTTGCCGGGTACTACACGCTTTCAGCGGCCAGTGTGCCCTTCACCGATCTCCCCGCGGAAGACACGCGGCGATTGCCTCGCTATCCGGCGGTACCGGCTGTTCGCATCGGCCGGCTGGCGGTGGACCGGAGTTTTCAGGGCCACGGCCTCGGCGCCGCAATGCTCGCCGATGCGACAGCCAGAGCCGTACAAGCGGACATCGCGGCCTTCATGCTCATCGTGAATGCCGAAAGCGATCGGGTCATCGCTTTCTATCAGCGGCATGACTTTCGCCTCGTGACCGGTTCGCCGCGGACTCTGTTCCTGCCTTTGGCCACCGCCTGCAAGATCTTCCTCCAGAAACTCGCCCGCTGAAGGCTTCCACACGATTGCCCGCGCCACTGATATATTCCTGGAGGGGATTTGTAGACTCTATGGATTCGAAAGCAACCGTTACACTCGCGCTCGCTGCTCTCGGCGCCGCCGCCGTATTGACCTGGGCTCAGGCTCCTGCTCCGAGCGGCGCAGTCCACCTGCAGACCGCGCAGGACCCCGGATACGCCGACCTCATTAAAACGTGCAAAGTCCCGCCGCCCGCGCGCGGCGGACGCGGCGGAGGTCCCGGTGGCGGCGGCAGAGGAGCGGCAGCAGCTCCGCCCTCAACAGCGATGCGCGATTACAAGGTCACCGAAATCCCCGGCGTGATCGCCGCCGGCCAGACCTGGAAAGAGGTCTGGAAGACCGACGGCAACAATGCCGACGGCATCATCGGTACGAAAGATGGCGGCATTCTCATCGCGCAGAACACCAACGGCGACGTCCTCAAGCTCGACAGGAACGGGAAGGTCTCGACGGCATACTCCGGCACGAACACCGGCGGCGCGGTTTCGATGAACACGAAGGGCGTGCTGTTCGTGAACAACCGCGGCCTTCACACGAGTATCGAGGAGCTTGCCCCGAAGCGCCACATCTTCACCGACAAGATCAACGGCGATCCGCTCGACTGCATCGGTGGAGTGCTCAACGACCTTTCGGCCGACAGCAAAGGCGGCGTCTACTTCACGATGGGCGGAGTGTTTTACGCCGACCCACAAGGCGTGGTCACGAGGTATGGCCAGAATCTGAACACCAACGGCATCATCCTCAGCCGCGATGAAAAGACGCTCTTCGTCACCAACGGAGGCACGCTCGCCGCGTTCGACGTGCAGCCCAACGGCTCGCTCACCAATCAGCGCGAGTTCGCCAAACTCGAAGGCGGCGGGGGCGGTGACGGCAGCACCATCGATTCCATGGGACGCATCTACGTCACCACGAATCCCGGCGTGCAGGTGATTTCGCCCGAAGGCAAGTATCTCGGGATCATCCCCACGCCGCAGAACGTCATCAGCGCTGCGTTCAGCGGGAAAGACAAGAAGACGCTTTATGCGGTCGTCAGCATTCGCGACGGCAATAATCTTTCGGCTCAGATCATCACGATCCCGATGATCGCGCAGGGCTTCAAAGGCCGCGCAAAGTAGCGCTCATCGCCGTTTTGAGCCCTAAGATGGTGTGAAGGAATGTTCCGCAGCCAGAAGCGCAAGCTGAAAATCCTCTTCGGTCTTGCGGATGCGATTCTCACGGCGGCGGCTTTCACGCTTGCTTACAATGTTCGCGAATATTCGCCGTTGCAGCACCGGTTCTTTCTGACGCCGGACGTCCGCACGCTCCTGCTCGGCTTTTGCCTGCTTACCTGGGTCGGATTCGGCTATTGGCTCGACGTCTACGGAAAGCTGGAGTCGATACGCATTGGCGTCATCTTCAGCGACTCAATCCGCCAGGTCGGATCGAGCGCGCTTGCTCTTTTGGTGCTTGTCGTGGCGACGAAGATCGATATCAGCCGAGCTTTTCTGAGCCTGTTCATCGTTACCAGCTGGCTGTTCCTCGTCTGGTTTCGGATCGCGACACGCAATCTCATCGCGCGCGTGAGCCACAGACTGGGAGCCGAGCGGAACATTTTCATCGTCGGCCTTGGAAAACGCGCCATCGCTCTGGCGCGGAGCCTGGAGGACCACCACAGCCATGGCGCGCGCATTCTCGGGTTCCTCGCGCCTCCCGCTGACACGCCGGCCGCCGCAACTATTCAGCTCGAGCACAAGCACCGCGTTTATCCGCTGGAAGAGCTGCGGTCGCTGCTGGCCGAGCGTTTCATCATCGATGAGATCCACTTCGCGGTGGATTCGGCCGTGCTGCCGTCGCTCGAACCGGTGTTCCGCTGGTGCCAGGAAGAAGGCGTTTGCAGCCGCATCGCGATCGATTTCTTCCCGCAGGTCAGCGGGTACATTGACCTCGAAGAGATCGGCGGCACGCCTCTGCTGACGTTCTCCGGCGCGCCCGCGAACGAAGTGCTGCTGCTCGCGAAACGGACTATCGACACCGTGCTGGCGCTGGCAGGCATTATCCTGCTGAGCCCGATATTCGCACTCGCAGCCATCCTGATCAGGCTCACCTCGCCGGGACCGGTGATCTTCCGGCAGGTGCGGTGCGGGCTCAACGGCCGCACATTTACTTTCTACAAATTTCGCTCGATGGTGGAAGACGCCGAAGCGCGCCTCCAGCAGGTCGCGCATTTGAACGAGCGCGACATCGTGCTGAAGATCCGGAACGATCCGCGTTTAACCACGGTGGGCAAATGGCTGCGGAAGTTTTCGATCGACGAGTTGCCGCAGTTGTTCAACGTACTCAGAGGAGATATGTCGCTCGTCGGACCGCGCCCCGCGATTCCGACCGAAGTCGCGAAATACCAGCGCTGGCAGCGGAGGCGCTTGCGGATGCGGCCCGGGCTGACATGCCTGTGGGCCGTGCGCGGGCGGGACAAGGTCGATTTCGAAGCGTGGATGCGTCTCGATCTGCAGTACATCGACAACTGGTCGCTCGGGCTCGACGCGAAGATTATTCTGCTGACGATTCCGCACGTGATGTCCGGCCGCGGCGCCAGTTAAGCGCCTTCACAATCCGAACAACTGAATCGCGTTCTCTTTCAGAATCAGCGGACGCACCTCATCCCTGATCGCGATTTTCTCGAAATCCGCCAGCCATCGATCGGGAGTGATGAGCGGGAAGTCCGAGCCGAAGAGCATCTTCTTCTTCAGCAGCGTATTCGCGTACTGAATCAGGATCGGCGAAAAATACTTCGGCGACCAGCCGGATAGATCGATGTAAACCTGCACCTTATGCAGGCAAACCGAAATCGCCTCGTCCTGCCATGGAAACGATGGGTGCGCCATGATGATCGGCATGTCGGGAAAATCGACCGCCACGTCGTCGATATCCATCGGATGACCGTACTTCAGGCGAACACCGCCGCCGCCGCGCATTCCGGTGCCGATGCCGCTGTGGCCCGTGTGAAAGATCACCGGCTTGCGTGCTTCCGCAAGAACCTCATAAAACGGATAAGCGATCTTGTCGTTCGCATGGAATTGCTGGAGAGGCGGGTGCAGCTTGAATCCCTTCACGCCGCGCGCGATTAACCGGCGGGCTTCTTTGACAGCTTCGGCGCCGCGCGTGGGGTCCACGCTTGCGAACGCCATGACGACGTCGCTGTTCTCTTCGGCGAAATCCGCCACATCGTCATTTGAGACCTGCGGACGTCCGGTAAGCCGTTCATCGACCGAGAAGACGATGCAGCCGATGCGGCGCGCGCGATAGTATTCCGCCAGTTCGCGGCGTCCTCTGGGCGCGCCGGCATCGCCGAAATATTTCTTCGCGGCTTCATCGGCGGCATTCCCTTCGACTTCCGATTCAACGTGGACGTGCGTGTCGATGGCAACAAGATTGGCGGTATCGAAAGGCATTTCCGTATTGTAGGGCAGGGCTGGCGAGACCCGCTCGCTATGATGAATACAGAGGCGGCATATGAAAGTCGATAAGCCACTCTTTCTCGAAAGCCTGGGCGGTGAGGAAGCAGCCTGCGGGCTCAATCCGGAGTGCAAAGCGGATGCCATCGAAGACTTCCTCGCCAATCAGCTGAAAACTATGAGCGCCGGGACCAACGGCCACTATCCGACGGTCGCCGAGGTCGAAAAGCGCATAGAGACGAAGCCCTTCCGCGCCGGCGCCGGCTTCCTCATGACTTCGGGCAGCGGCAACATGAAGAAACTGCCGCCGATGCCCGCGAATCCGACGATCGCGGATTTCTTCAATCTGCGCTTCGGCATGAACACGACCCGCAACCACTGTCTGCAGAGCGCTACCCTGGCGATGAAAAACGGCATGGATGACGACATCGTGCTCGCCTGCCTGCTGCACGACACGGCGGCCGAGCTGATGCGCTGCGATCACGGCTGGTGGGGCGGGCAGCTTTACGAGCCGTATGTGCCGGAGAAGGTCGCGTTCGCGATCCGCTATCACCAGACGCTTCGCTTCTATCCGGACAAGGAAACGGGTTACGAGTATCCCGAGTTGTACCGCTATCTGTTTGGTGAAGACTACGTTCCTGCGCCGCATGTGGAGGCTGCTTACAAGATGCTGCGCAGCCACAAGTGGTACATGCTGCCGCGTCTGGTGACGGTGAACGATCTATACTCATTCGACCCGAATGCCGTGGTGACGATCGAGCCGTTTCTGGATCTGCTCGGCCGGCATTTCAAACAGCCGAAGGAAGGGCTTGGCAACGACAACAGCCCGGTAGCGCATATGTGGCGCACGCTCGCGCGTCCGGATTCGCCGCTGTAGCGCCGACGCGCTCTCGCCCGTCGCACGGCACTTCTGGAATCAATTACGATCGCAGACAACAACTCTAACCGAACCGTGGCCGTGAGGGAGCGGCAAGTAAGGTTGCGGTGCAGCCGGGCTGCGCCACCATCCGCGTTAGAATACGCCTGTGATCACACGGCTTCCTGCAGCCTTGCTGTTCGCGATCACGGCCGCATCGGCGCAGACTCCCGATCAGGTTCTCGTCGTAGTCAACAGGCGTTCCGATATCTCGCGCCAGATCGGCGACTACTACATGCGGAAGCGGGCAATTCCCGGGACAAATCTCTGCACCATTAACACGGCACCGGTGGAGACGGTCGAGCGTCCGGTGTACGCATCCGAAATCGAGAAGCCCATCGGAGCATTCCTGAGCAGTCACGGTCTCACCGAGAAGGTGCTCTACATTGTCCTGACCAGCGGCGTTCCGTTGCGAATCACCGGCGGCGGCGCGGAACTTAAAACCGATGCCGCATCCGTCGATTCGGAGCTGACGGTGCTCTACTCACGGCTACACTCCGTGAATGTGCCGCTTACAGGCCCCATTACCAATCCTTTCTTCGGTCGCCGCAACACGCAGTTCCAGCACCCGGCCTTTCCGATGTATCTCGTTACGCGCCTCGACGGCTACACGCTTGATGACATGCGGGCTCTTGTCGACCGTAGTCTGGCCGCGCGCAATGCGGGCAAGTTCGTGATCGATCTGAAGGCCCGGGAAACCACGCCGGGCAATCAGTGGCTGCGCACGGCGGCGTTGCTGCTGCCCGAAAACCGCGTGGTTCTCGACGATTCCTCCAAAGTCATCACGGGAATCAAGGACGTGATCGCCTACGCATCGTGGGGCTCGAACGATACCGATCGCAAACAACGCTTCCTGCACTTCACCTGGCTGCCCGGCGCCATCGCGACGGAGTTCGTTTCCACCGACGCGCGCACCTTTCGCAAGCCTCCCGACTCCTGGGAGATCGGCACGTGGGGAGACAAAAAATCCTGGTATGGGGGAGCGCCGCAGTCCTTGACAGCGGACTACATCCACGAGGGAGCCACCGGCGCTTCGGGCCAGGTATACGAGCCCTACCTCGCGTTTTGCCCGCGGCCCGATTTCGTTCTGCCCGCCTGGTATACGGGCCGCAATCTCGCGGAAAGCTTCTATGTGGGCATCCCGGCGCTGAGCTGGATGAATGTTGTCGTCGGCGACCCCTTAACGCGCCTGAAGTAGTTTCGCAACCTCAGCCGCCTCCTTAAGATCGCGCACCACATAGTCGGGCGAAACGGACGCCGCGCGCAGCGCCTCTTCGCCATAACCGGTTCGGACCAGCATCGTGACCCCGCCAAGATTTCGTCCCAGTTCGACATCGCAGGCTTTGTCGCCGACGAAAAGGCAGCGCGCCGGATCGAAATCCCATTCGGCGGCCGCGCCCAGCAGCAGCGCCGTCTGAGGCTTCCGGCAATCGCAGCCTTCGTCCGGCCGGTGCGGACACACGTAAATCGCGTCGATCTTCGCGCCCGACGCCGCCAGCAGCGCCCGCATGCGCTCGTCGACCGCGTCAACTGCCTCGCGGCTGAAATATCCCCGATTCACGCCGGATTGATTCGTCACCACGATGCGTCCCCATCCGGATTCTTCAAAAAGACGGAGACCTTCGGCGGCGCCTTCGATCAGTTCCACATCTTCGGGGCGTGACAGATAATTGCGCTCGACGATCAGCGTGCCATCGCGGTCCAGAATGACGAACCTTCGCGCTCCGCCCTTCACGGGCGCCTCGCGATGGCGATGATGGACGTCGACTCCCAGGGCAACATCGCATCGATGTTTTTCCAAAGCCACACGAAACGGTCGAACACTTTCAGCGCGGCGCGGGAGAGCGTCTTCGCTTTTCGAACCTGCCCCGTGAATCGCCACGCCGGCATCGATACGCGATTGAAATGGAGAATCGTTTCTACCTCATATCCGGTTTCGGCGAGCAGTGAACGCAGGCCCGCGGGCGTGTAGCGGCGGTAGTGGCCGATCTCCTTGTCGATCGTTCCGTACGCCCTGGGATCGTTGGGCACCAGCAGAATCAGACGTCCGCCCGGTTCAAGCAGTGTTCCAATCGAGAGGAGCGCGCTGACGTCATCCTCGATGTGCTCGAGTACGTTCAGACACACCACGGTATCGACCCGCCGGCCGATTGCGGCGAAATCCTCCGGACGCGTCGCGTCGAGCTTACAAACGCAAAGTGAAGGCCGGTGACGAAACAGATTTCTCAGGTGGTCCTGATATTCCTCGCTGAGATCCGTTGCGATGTACGCCTTGCGCCGCGGCGCCAGATGACGGCTCATGTTCCCCATGCCTGCGCCGATCTCGAGCACTGTCTGGCCGGCGTAAGGCAGAATCGTTTCCGCCATCCAGCGATTGAAGCGCGGCGCAAAGGAAAGGGCATCGAGCGTGGACTGGCCGGCGTCTGTGTAGAGCTTGCCGCTGAACCGCGCGCGCAGGATGAACCACATCACATGGAACGCGTCGCGCAGGCCGATCTTTTTTCCTTCCTCATAAGTGCGGCCGTGATAGCTGATGGGCGTTTCGTAGATGCGCGCGTTGCGGCGCGCGAACTTGATCGTCAGCTCGGGGTCGATGCCGAAACGGTTGCTTTCAATCGGTATGGATTGCGCGAGAGAAGTGCGAAACGCCTTGTAGCACGTCTCCATGTCCGTCAGGTTCAGATCGGCGACGATGTTGCAGAGCAGCGTGAGCGTTCGATTGGCGAGCGAATGCCAGAAGTAGAGAACACGCCGCTGGCCGGCCACCAGAAACCGCGAGCCGTAGACCACGTCCGCTTCGCCGTTCAGCAGCGGACCGAGAATGCGGCTGTACTCCCGCGGGTCGTATTCCAGATCGGCGTCCTGAATGATGCTGAAGCGGCCGGTTGCGGCTTCTATGGCGCGCCTGACGCCGGCCCCCTTCCCGCGATTCCTGTCCTGACGGATCAGGCGAATATCGATATCGGGCCGCGCCCTGATGATCGCTTCAACGATGGCCGGCGAGCCGTCGGTCGAACAATCGTCGACGACAATAATCTCGCGCTCGAGGTCTTCCGGCAGCGGCGCCCGGATCACCCGCGCCAGCAGCTCACCGATGAACTCTTCTTCGTTGTAGAGCGGAATCAGTATCGACAACGCGTCGGTGGCCATTGGAATCAGCCATTGTACGGCAACAGGCGCATTGCATTTACAGCAGTATATTTCCGTACGATCCCGACCATTAGCCCGGACGTGGCCTGCGTATAATGGGTCCGGCTGATGAGCGCCCGCGCCATATCAATGCCGGTTCGAGTGCTTCTTGTCGAAGACAACCGGCCCGATGCGGCATTGGTTCGGGAGGCGCTCAAGAGGCACGGCATCGAGGCGGCCATTCAGGCGATCGAGGACGCGGAGACGGCGGCGGCCCACCTGAGTCACATTGGAAGCGGTCTGAATTTACCGTGCCCGGCGATTGTGATCATGGACCTCAATCTGCCGCGAGGCGATGGGCTTGAACTGCTGCGGCATATTCGGCAACATCCGGAATGCGGCAATGTTCCCGTCATCGTCATGACGTCTTCAGACTCCCCAAAGGACCGGGAGGCGGCAATCGGACTGGGGAATACGCGATACTTTCGAAAACCGAGCGATCTGGAAGGTTTTTTGCGGATCGGGGCACTCGTGCGCGAGGTTCTGGAGGAATCTCCGGATCTGCAAAGTAATGGGTGATTTCGAGGTTCAGGGCTTCGCGAGAGAAGCACCCGCAGCCCCGCTCGAATCCGTATCGCCCAATGGCATTAAACATGCCTGTGAGTTGCCCGAGCCGCATACAGTGTCACCTTTCCTGAGCCCCGTGGCTATTCAGCAGCGCGAAATTTCACGATTGCTGGTCGTGGAAGATAATCCCACCGATATCCGCATGCTGCAGCGCGCGCTTCGAGCGCATGAAGTCCGGCATGAGATGCGGGTGATCAGCGATGGCGAGCAAGCGATGGAATACGCGGAAACCTGTGCCGGCGACTGCTCTCCGGATTTGATCGTAATCGATCTGAATCTGCCCCGGCAACATGGCCTCGAGGTTCTTCGGAAGTTCCGTTTCGCCCCTGCCCTGGTGGGAAGTCGGATTGTCATTTGGACGTCCTCCATGTCGGAAGGCGAGCAGAGACGAGCGGAACTGATTGGAGTGGATCGATACATTCGCAAACCTATGCAGATCGACGATTTTATTGCGATTGGCTGCATCATCAGCGACCTTCTGAGGGCGCGGGCTGAATCGTGAGCGGGCAGGCTTTCTGCGTGACGCGCAGCGGGAGATCATGATGGGAACGGCATTTGAGATATTTCCGTTTGTAAAACCGGACCGCCCGCTCCCGCCGTCAGGGGGTCACGAATGTGATCAGCGGGCGCGTGAACGAACAGAAAGCCAGACGATCCCTTCTGTCCTGCTGATCGAAGATAATCCTTCGGACGTGCACGTAATCAGGCGCGCTTTGAGACAATCCGGCATCCAGATGCAGATCCAGGTGATGTCGGACGGTGAGCAGGCGCTTTCCTTCCTGGCGCAGTTTGAAAGCCCAGAGCAGTCGGAAGGTGGCCACGGCCAGGACCCGCCTTCGCTGATCCTGCTCGATTGGAATCTCCCGAGAGTCTCCGGCCCGGATTTACTGGCCTATATTCGCCGGAGCGATAGCTTGAGGGGAATCCCCGTCGTCGTCGTCACCTCCACCAATTCGCCCGCGGATGTGGCGGAAATGCGGAGACTCAAAGCCAATGCGCATTTCCGTAAGCCGACCGACCTCGACGCCTATCTCGCCCTGAAGGCAATCGTGCTTGACCTCTTATCGGAGCCGCCCGAACGCCCTTCTTAGGACAAACCAACAGATGCCGCCCGCGGAACAGCCTCACCCGGCAAGTCTTCAGGAGAGAGAACCCCTCGACGAGTTGGAGATCCTTTGGCTGACTGCCGGCCTCGGATGCGATGGGGACACCATCGCTATGACCGGAGCATCATTGCCAGGCATCGAGGACATCCTGCTTGGCGCCATCCCCGGAATTCCAAAGGTCACGCTGCGCAACCCTGTGCTCGCCTCGGAAACAGGCGATGATTTCGTGCGTCATTTCCGGCTTGCCGCGGAAGGAAAGTCGAAACCCTTCATTTTGGTTATGGAGGGGTCGATTCCGAACGAGAAAAACAAAGCAGAGGGATACTGGGCCGCTTTCGGAACAGACGCAGCCACTGGACAACCGATAAGCACGTGCGAATGGATTGACCGATTGGCTCCGCGGGCCTGGGCAGCCGTGGCCGCCGGGACCTGTGCCGCCTATGGCGGGATTCACGCCATGGAAGGCAACCCGACGGGTTGTATGGGGCTCGCCGACTACCTGGGATCGGATTGGCGGTCGATGGCCGGGCTGCCGATCATTAATATTCCGGGCTGCCCCGTTCAGCCGGACAATTTCATGGAAACGCTGCTATACGTGCTGCGGTACGCGGCCGGGCGCGCGCCGGAGATCCCGCTCGACGACCGGTTACGGCCGGCCTGGCTCTTCGGCGAGACGGTCCATGAAGGCTGCGACCGCGGCGGCTATTATGAGCAGGGCGATTTCACCGATGCGTATGGCTCGCGGAAGTGCATAGTGAAGCTCGGTTGCTGGGGGCCGGTGGTGAATTGCAACGTCGGCAAGCGCGGCTGGATGGGCGGAATCGGCGGGTGCCCGAATGTCGGTGGAATCTGCATTGGCTGCACGATGCCGGGATTTCCGGACAAGTTCATGCCTTTCATGCAGCAGCCACCCGGATCGCTGCTGAGTTCGAGCGCAGTCATGACGTACGGCCGGACCATCCGTGCGTTGCGCCGGTTTACGCAGGCGTCGCTGAACAGAGAACCGGAATGGCGGAAGGGCCAGGCCACCGACCGCCCGGAGAAGCCCGAGAGCTGATGTCGATGAATGTGACGCGCGAGTCTGCGGAGCTGAGCTCTCAGAATGGCGGCATTCCGGCCGCCCTCGGGAGCGCGGAGCTGATTTTGGCAGGTCTTGCCGGCGCTTTCGGCGCCAGTTCGCGGGCCGGCGCCGGCACATCGACGAGCCGTTCGCCGAAAGTGCCGATCAATCCCCCCGACCTGGAGCTCAGCTACCGAACACTGCTGGAACAGATCCCGGCGGTGGTTTTCATGGCGCGGTTGGACGATGGCTTCAGTCAAGCCTATGTGAGCCCTCATATCGAAAAGGTGCTGGGCTTCTCGCGCGAAGAATGGCTTGACGATCCGATTCGCTGGTATAACCAGATTCACCCGGACGATCGAGGGAGGTGGAACGTCGAAGCGGCGTCCTTTGTGCTTTCCGGCCAGCCGCTGCGCTCGGTCTATCGTGTGCTGGCGCGCGATGGCCGCACGGTTTGGTTTCACTGCGAAGTCAAAATGGTGCGGCAGGAGGGCGGCCACCCATGGTTCCTGCACGGTGTCGGCATCGACATCAGCGACCTCAAGAACATCGAACTGGAGTTGAAGCGCGCCCGTGACGAGCTTGAGATCAGAATCGAGGAGCGCACCGCTGAATTACGAACCGCAAACACCGATCTTCAATCCGAAGTAGCCGACCGGAGACGGGCGGAACGACGATTGGAACAGCGCGCCCAGGAGCTTGCGCGTTCGAATGCCGATCTGGAGCAATTTGCGTACTCCGCCTCGCACGACTTGCAGGAACCGATCCGGAACGTGGCCATCAGCGCACAGTTGCTGATGCGGGAACATTCAACCGGACTGGATGCGGAAGGCCAGGATCTTCTCAACACCGTGGTGGCGAGCGCGCACCATATGGAGAGCCTGATTCGGGATTTGCTCGAGTATACGCATGTCGCCCGCGAAGTCGAGGAAACCGCCGAAGAAGCTTCGGACGCAAATCGCGTGATCGCGCGGGTTCTTGCGACACTCCAGTTGACGATCCAAAGAGAGGGCGCGGAGATTGTCCTGGGCCAATTGCCGTCAGTAAGACTGCCCGCGTTCCGGCTCGAGCAGCTTTTCCAAAACCTTCTCTCCAACGCGCTCAAATACAGAAGCGCTGCGGCGCCGCGCGTCGCGATCTCCGCCACGATCGAGGACGGCTTTTGCCGCTTCGTGGTCGAAGATAACGGAATCGGCATCGATCCGAAATACGCGGACCGAATCTTCGGAATTTTTAAACGGCTGCACAGTAAGAATCAATATCCCGGGACTGGTATTGGTTTGGCCATCTGTAAGCGGATCGTCGAGCACAGCGGAGGACGAATCTGGGTCGAATCCGAGGCTGGGAAAGGTTCCCGGTTCGTGTTTACCGTTCCGCCGGCGGCAACCGGCGCGCCCGATTCGAATGCCATCGCCGGTGAAGCATGAGGCCCTGACTTACCTGGTTCCGGGCGCGCCCGACAGACCGAACATCGGCGAGTGATGCGCTTCCAGCACCTTGCCTTCACCAACGTACATGTGAACACCGCAGGGCAGGCAGGGATCGAAACTGCGGACAGTTCTCATAATGTCGATGCCTTTGAAGTTGTCCGGGCCGTTCTCTTCAAATAAAGGAGAGTTTTGTATGGCGTCTTCGTAAGGTCCTGGAGTGCCGTAGTTGTCCCGGGGGCTCGCGTTCCATGGTGTCGGTGGATAGGGGTGATAATTCGCAATTTTGCCGTCGCGGATCACCATGTGGTGGGAAAGGGCTCCGCGAACCGCTTCATGGAACCCGCAACTGTCGGCGTCAGTGGGTACCTTGAACTCGGTCCATGTTGCGGTGCGGCCGGCGTGCACCTCATGCAGCGCTTTCTCGATGAAGAACAGCGCGGCGGCCGCGGCGTAGGCCTGAAAATAGGTTCGCGCGCGGTCCCGCTCGATGGTGTTATTCCATTTGGGAATCTTCCATTCGAATTCCGTTTCCGGTAAGAATGCGGTCTTCGGCAGGTTAATCTTCACGCTCCTGCCCGTTGCTTTTACATATCCCATGTCCACGGTCCCGTTGAGGGCCGTGGACCACAGCCGGGCTAAGGGGCCGCCACCCGTATCCAAAGCCAGGTGCTTGTCTGTTCGTTTGTCATACCATCGGGGCGACACAACCCAGGTGTATTTGCCGTTGAAGTCACGCTTCTGCGGCGCGGGCCTTGTTGTCTGATTCCATGGATGCCGGCGATCGATCGGATTCCCCAGCGCGTCCGCTTTGACGAAAGGTTCGTCCTGATCCCAATCCTGGTAGTATGAACTGCCCAGCAGAATCCGGATGTTCAAATTGATTTCGATCAGGTCGTTTGTGAGCAACTCGCCGTCGAGAACGATGCCGGGCGAAATAAACATGGCGCGGCCCCAGTCGCGCATGCGGCTGTAGCTGTAGTCGCAGACTTCCGGATTGTTAAATCCTCCCCAGCACGCTAGTTGAACGCGGCGGCGGCCGACGGCTTCGTATCCGGGGAGTGCTTCGTAGAAGAAATCGAAAAGGTCGTCATGCAGCGGCACCACTTTCTTCATGAATTCGACATAGCGCATGAGCCGAACCAGGTAATCCGTGAACACCTGGGTCGTCGCGTTTATGCCGACACCGCCCGGATAGAGCGTCGAGGGATGCACGTGCCTGCCTTCCATCAGGCAGAACATCTCGCGCGTCTCCCGGCTCTTGATCAGCGCCTCCCGGTAAAACTCGCCCGTGAACGGGTTGAGGGCGCGCATGATATCGGCGATTGTGCGATATCCATGAAGACTGGAATGGGGCGCGGCCGTCGTCTCGGCCTTGCTCAGTACCGAAGGATTGGTTTCCCTGACCATCTGCTCGCAAAAATCCACGCCGACGAGATTGTCCTGGAAGAGACAGTGATCGAACATGTATTCTGCCGCCTCGCCCAGGTTGATGATCCATTCCGCAAGATCGGGAGGACGAACGCCATACGCCATGTTTTGCGCATAGATGGAACAGGTGGCATGATTGTCGCCGCAGATACCGCAGATCCGGCTCGTGATTTGATGGGCATCGCGCGGATCTTTGCCCCGCATGAAGACGCTGTAGCCGCGGAAAATAGATGAGGTGCTGTGGCACTCCGCGACCTGTTGATTTTCGAAATCGATCTTCGTATGAATCCCGAGACTTCCAATGATGCGAGTGATGGGATCCCAGCTCATTTCCACAAGCCGGCGGTTTTCCGTGCCGGCAGACTTATCGGATTTTGTCGATTCGCTCATCTCGTGTCAGCGGGTGTTCTGAAAGCAGCCCCAACCAAACATAGCAGCGCAACTCGACGATACCCATGCAAATTCCTGTAAAGGATGTGCATTTTGCAACACTCGGCGATACCGCACGACGGTGGCGCGCATCAGAGTACTCGCGGGAGGGAACGCGATAATGGAAGCGGGACTGTCCCATGCCCTCCGCGCCTGACTTGTCACTCTTCGACCCTCTCGTCGCCGAATGGTTCACGAACCGCTTCGGCCGCGCCACCGAACCGCAGCTCGGGGGCTGGCGCGAAATTCGCGCCGGGGGGAATGTTCTCATCTCCGCGCCGACCGGCTCCGGCAAGACGCTGGCGGCTTTCCTGATTTGTCTCGACGGGCTGGTCCGCGCGGCGCGGACCGGGGATCTTGCTGCCGAAACGCAGGTCCTCTACGTTTCGCCGCTCAAAGCGCTCTCGAACGATGTCCGAAAGAATCTTGATCGCCCACTCGCCGAGATTGCCGAGCTCGCCGCGTTGCGCGGCGTGAAACTGGCGCCCATTCACACCGCCGTCCGCACCGGCGATACTCCCGCGGCGGACCGGCAGCGCATGCGCAAGGAAGCGCCGCACATTCTCGTCACCACTCCCGAGTCGTTGTTCATCCTCCTGACGGCGGAGCGATCGCGCGAAATGCTGCGCACCGTGCGTACCGTGATCGTCGACGAGATCCACGCGATTGCGGACGACAAGCGCGGATCTCACCTCGCCCTTTCGCTGGCGCGCCTAAACGCCGTCACTGCAAGGCCCGCGCAGCGTATCGGGCTCTCTGCTACTGTGCGGCCGATCGCGGAAGTCGCGGCTTATCTGGCTCCGAACACCAGCATCGTCGACGTTGGCCACAAGCGCGACATGGACCTCGCGATCGAAATCACCAACGACGAGCTCGGCGCCATCGCCACCAGCGAAATGTGGGAGGAGATTTACGACCGCCTTTCAGCCCACATCCTGCGCGAGCGCACCACGCTCGTCTTCGTTAACACGCGGCGGCTTTCCGAGCGTGTGGCGCATGCGCTGGCGGAACGGCTTGGGCCCAACGCCGTGCTTCCCCATCACGGCAGCCTCTCGCGCACGCTGCGGCTCGACGCGGAGCAGCGGCTGAAGAACGGTGAACTGCGCGCCGTTGTCGCCACGGCCTCGCTCGAACTCGGCATCGATATCGGAACCGTCGATCTCGCGATTCAGATCGGATCTCCGCGCTCCATCGCGGTGGCGCTGCAGCGCATCGGACGCTCCGGACACTGGGTGGGCGCGAAACCGCGCGGCATCCTGTTTCCGACCACGCGGGACGAGCTGATCGAGTGCGCCGCGATCATTCACGCCATCCGCGGCGGCGATCTGGAGAAGATCGAAATTCCGCAAAACGCGCTCGACATTCTCGCCCAGCAGATTGTCGCGGAAACGTCTTGTCGCGATTGGGGTGAAGCGGAGCTTTACGACCTGTTTCGCACCGCGCATCCCTACCGCCATCTCCCGCTGCACGACTATGAAGCGATTCTCGAGATGCTTTCCGAGGGCATCGCGACGTCGCGCGGGCGGAGCGGCGCGCTGGTCCATCGCGATCGTGTGAATCACCGGTTGCGCGGCCGTCGCGGCGCGAAGCTGGCTGCCATAACTTCCGGCGGCGCGATTCCAGAGAGCGCGGTTTACGCCGTGATCGCCGAACCCGAAGGCAAGGTGGTCGGAACGCTCGATGAGGACTTCGCTGTTGAAAGCCTGACAGGCGATGTGTTCCTCCTGGGAACTCACTCCTGGCGGATCCGGCATGTGGGGCAAGGCAAGGTGCGGGTCGAGGATGCGCATGGCGCCAAGCCTTCGCTGCCTTTCTGGCTTGGAGAAGCGCCCGGCCGCTCGGGCGAGCTGTCCACGGCCGTTTCGCAGGTACGCGAGCGTTTGCTTTCACCCGAAGCCGCTTCTGACTTCGAACCCGCGGCTGCACAGCAGGCGATCGCTTACGTCCGCTCCGGCGCGGATTCGCTCGGTGCGCTGCCCGCCTGCGACACCGTGATCGCGGAGCGTTTCTTCGATGAATCGGGCGGCCAGCAGCTCATCCTGCATGCGCCATTCGGGGCGCGCATCAATCGCGCGTGGGGACTCGCCCTGCGCAAACGCTTTTGCCGCACATTCAATTTCGAGCTGCAGGCGGCCGCCACGGACAACGGCATCGTCATCTCGCTCAGCGAGCAGCACGCGTTTCCGCTGGAGTCCGTCTTCGAATTTCTGCATTCGGCAACTGTGGAGGACGTGCTGCGCGAGGCGCTGCTCGCCGCACCAATGTTCGGCGTGCGATGGCGCTGGAACGCGAGCCGCGCGCTGACGATTTTGCGTTTCCGCGGCGGCGTAAAAGTGCCGCCGCCGATCCAGCGCATGCGGGCGGAGGACCTGCTGGCCTCCGTTTTTCCCGATCAGGTCGCCTGCGCGGAAAATCTCACCGGGCCGATTCGCATTCCGGACCATCCGCTGGTCAAAGAAACGATCGAGAACTGCCTGCGCGAGGCGATGGATGTTGACGGTCTGAAGCGCGTCCTCGAAGGTCTCGAGAGCGGCGCGATCCGCCGCGTGGCGATCGAAAGTTCGATGCCGTCCGTCTTTTCGCACGAAATCCTGAACGCGAACCCTTATGCGTTTCTGGATGACGCTCCTCTCGAAGAGCGCCGCGCGCGGGCCGTCCAACTGCGCAGCACTTCGCGGACGCAGGTTGCCAACGGGATTCTCGATCCGGCGGCCATCGAGCAGGTATCGTCGGAGGTATGGCCTGACCCGCGCGATGCAGATGAGTTGCACGACGCCCTGCTCACCTTCGTCAGCGGACCGGCACTGCAGGAATGGCGCGGGTGGTTCGACGAGCTGGTCGCTTCCGGACGGGCTCACGCGCTCGTGCGCGGCGGCGCTGAATTCTGGATCGCCACCGAGCGCCGCGACATCATTGACGATATCGTCGCCACCGTTCGCGGATGGATGGAGTGCCTGGGACCGATCACCGCACAGGCGTTGGCTGCGAGGCTGCAACTCCCGACCGGCGACGTTGAAATCGTACTCGCGGCCCTCGAATCCGAAGGCCAGATTTTTCAGGGCCGGTACAGATCCCAGCCGCCTGACCCGATCGAATGGTGTAATCGCCGTATTCTCGCCCGCATCCACCATCTGACGCTCGGACGTCTCCGCCGCGAGATCGCACCCGTTACTGCCGCGCAGTTCCACAGGTTTCTGGCGCGCTGGCAGCATCTGACCGCGAGCGCGCGTTTGCACGGAGCGGATGGCGCGCTGCAGATCGTCCGGCAGTTGCAGGGTTTTGAAATTCCGGCGGCGGCCTGGGAGGAGAGCGTTCTCAGCCGGCGTATTTCCGAATACGTTCCGGAGAACCTCGACGACCTGTGCCTTTCCGGCGAAGTGGCGTGGGCGCGGTTGTCGCCGCATCCGGCGCTGCTCGATGCGGACCGGCGCGTGCGTCCCACGCGCATCGCTCCGATTTCGTTTTTCGCGCGCGAAGATGCCGATTGGCTGATCGACCCCTCGTTCGGACTGGTGGAAACGGTCGGGCTCTCGCATCCGGCGCGCGAAGTCTTCGACGCACTCTCCACGCGAGGCGCGTCGTTCTTCGCCGATCTCGTGCGCGAGACGCGGCGCCTTCCGAGCGAAGTGGAAGACGCGCTTTGGGAGCTCACGGCCGGCGGCCTTGTCACGGCGGATGGCTTTGAAAATCTGCGCGCGCTCATCGATCCGAAGCGGCGCCGCGGCGAGGGCCGCGGACAACTGCGGCGTCCGCGCCACGCGGCCGGGCGCTGGGCTCTTGTCACGAGATCCGCCACCGTGATTGCGCCCGAAGAGCGCGTCCGCAAATTCGCCGGTCAACTGCTGCTGCGCTGGGGCGTTCTGTTCCGCGATTTGCTGGCGCGCGAGACTGTGTCGCCTCCGTGGCGCGAGCTGCTGCCGATGCTGCGCCGGATGGAAGCACAGGGAGAGATCCGCGGCGGGCGATTCGTCGAAGGTTTCACCGGCGAGCAATTCGCGCGGCCCGAGGCCATTGATCTGCTGCGCGCCATGAGACGCGAGCAGGGCGATGATTCACCTGAGATCGAAATCGCGCCGGCCGATCCGTTGAATCTTGTAGGTATTATATTGCCCGGTGCTCGCGTCAGCGCCACAGCCGTAGTCGGGCCGTCAATTGCAAGCCTCGTGTAGACACAATGGTCAGAGTTGTCGCGTTTCTCACCGTCGCTGGCATGGCTTGCGCGCAGGTCCCCACACCCGTGCCCAAGCCTGCCTCGTCATCGCAAACCGGTAAGGACCCGCTCGGACGCGATACACCTCAATCGAGTATTGTTCGTTTCCTCGAGGCGTGCCATGCGCGCGACTATACGCGCGCCGCTTACTATCTGGATCGCCGCGGGCTCAGTCAGGCGGACCGGCAAAAAGGTCCCGAACTCGCTCGGCAGCTCGAAGACCTTCTCGACGACACGCCCTTCGATATCGCATCGCTGAGCCGCGAGCCGGAGGGCGATCGCACCGAAGACCTTCCGTCCAACATCGATCGGCTCGACACGTTTAACGTGCACGGAAAGCCGCTGGAGCTTCAGCTCGAGCGTGTCCCAAAGAAGGAAGGAACGCAGGTCTGGCTGGTGTCCGGGGCCAGTGTGGCGATGATTCCCGAGGCGCACCAGGTCATCGGCGAGACGCCATTCGAAAAATTGCTGCCGCAGCCGCTCGTCGCGGTGGAACTTTTCGATACGCCGCTTTGGCGATGGATCGCGCTGATCCTGATGGCGGCCGTGCTGTGGGTTGTAGCGACGCTTGTGGCGCGCGTGCTGGTTCGCGTGTCGCGTCGATTCATCGGCAAAGCGGAACTGATAAGCCCGCTGCGTCTGTGTCTCGCGGTGGCGGCCTTCCGCGTGGCCATGGAACTGGCGCCGCCCGCCACATTGTCGCGCCTCTATATCGGCCGTGGATTGGGATTGCTCTTTTCGCTTGGTCTCGCGTGGATGGGGGCCGAACTGCTCGAGATCGGCGCGGGCCGCTGGCATTCACGGCTCGACCCGCGCGTGCAGGCGGTGAGCTATTCGGTGCTGCCGCTGGGGACCCAGGTGCTGAAGCTCCTGCTCTTTCTGATCGCGATACTCAGCGTGATCAGCGCGTGGGGCTACAACACCTCGACAATTCTCGCGGGCCTCGGCGTTGGCGGACTGGCCGTCGCGCTGGCGGCGCAGAAGACGATCGAAAATCTTTTTGGAGGCGTGTCGGTAATCGGCGACCGGCCGGTGCTCGTCGGGGACGATTGCCGCTTCGGCGACCGCACGGGAACCGTGATGCACATCGGGCTCCGCTCGACGCGCATTCGCACGCCTGATCGCACCGTCATAAGCGTCCCGAACGCGCAGTTCTCCGCGATGTCGCTCGAGAACCTTTCGGGACGCGACAAGATCTGGTTCCATCCGATGCTCAATCTGCGGCGGGATACGACGTCGGAACAGTTGACGAAAGTGCTCGCGTCGATTCAGGAGATTCTGAAGAAGACGCCGAAGATCGAGGTGGGTGCGATCCCTGTGCGTTTTGTCGGCGTGGGTCAGTATTCGCTCGACGTGGAAGTGGCGGCGTATGTGACGACATCGAATGGCGACGAGTTTCTGGCCATCCAGCAGCAATTGTTGCTGGAGTTTCTGAAGGCGGTGGAAGACGCGGGAACGGCACTGGCACTGCCGGTGCAGGAGAGCATAGCCGCCAAATAGCGCCGGCGCTATTTGGCCGCTTTATCCTGCGCAGCCTTTAACTGCTCGGCCCGGCGCAGAGTGAACGCCGTCTCGTTGATGTCGATTTCCTTCTTATAGCCTTCCGGGTCGATGAACGGGTTCGGACCCTTGCCGAGCTTCGCGTACTTTTCCGCCATGTTGTACATCGCCGGATGCGAGCCGAGCGGGATATCGCACGGCAAGCTCCGAAGGATCTTGAAACTGCGCATGTACTCATCGGCGATGCCGGGGACTTCCTTGTTGTCGACAAGCTGATAGCCGGGGTTCACGCCGATGCTGCAGATGATGACAACATCGTAAGTCTTACCGCCCTCCGGAATCTTCGCGGTCCACGTAGTGCAGCCGCGGGTGTGGCCGGGCGTGAGGTGCGCGACGAGCGTGGTCCCGCCCAGCGTGACTGTGTCGCCGTCGTGCAGAACCCTGTCGACGATATGCGGCTTATTGCCGGGCGTGATTTTGGCGAGCGCCGGGATGTCCTCCGCCATCGCCATCAGTTTTGCTCCTGTGGCCTCCTTGACCATCGCGTCGCCTTCCATGTGATCGCCGTGCGCGTGACTGCCGAGCAGGATCTTCGTGTCCTTGAACCTGAAGCCGAGCTTTTCGATCGAGTCGCGGATCACCGGCACCGTCGCTTCGTAATCGCTGTTGATCAGGACGTTGCCTTCCGGCGTGACGATCAGAAACGAGGCGAGGCTTTCGGAACCGACGTAATAAAGATTGCCGATGATCTTGTGCGGCGGAAACTGCTTGTTCATCTGTTCGCGCGTGCCGATATTGCGGCGGAAGAGATCCTCCGGCATGAGCGGCTTCGTGGTTTGGGAGAAGAGCGTAGCGGAAAGGACAAAGATCGAAACGGTGACTGCGCGCATTTAAGGAACAGAGTATCAATTTTTGTGGCGCGGGCACTTGCCGTTCGTAGAATAAGAGGGTGCAATATACACAGCTCGGAAATACCGGAGTCTTCGTTTCGCGCATCTGTCTCGGCGCCATGACGTTCGGCGGGAAGGGTGGAGTTTTCGAGGTCATCGGCGGACTCGCGCAGCACGATGTCAACACGCTCGTCGGCAATTCGCTCGATGCCGGCGTCAACTTCATCGATACGGCAAATGTTTACGCGGCAGGTGAATCCGAGACTCTGACCGGCAAGGCGCTTGGCACAAAACGCAAAGATGTCGTCCTGGCGACGAAAGTATTCGGACGTATGGGACCCGGCGCGAATCAGGTCGGGCTTTCGCGCCTGCACATCATGCAGGAAGCCGAAGCCAGCCTGCAAAGACTCGGCACCGACTACATCGACCTGTATCAGATCCATCAATTCGATAAGCTGACGCCGCTCGAAGAGACGCTCGGCGCACTCACGGATCTGGTCCGCCAGGGGAAAGTCCGCTACATCGGCTGCTCAAATCTCGCGGCATGGCAGATCATGAAGGCGCTCGGCGTATCTGCCGCGGAGCACCTTGAAAAATTCGTTACGCTGCAGGCTTATTACTCGATCGCGGGGCGCGAGCTCGAGCGCGAGATCATCCCGGCGCTGGCCGATCGAAAGTTGGGATTGCTCGTGTGGAGTCCTCTGGCCGGCGGCTTTCTGACGGGCAAGTTCAAGCGCACCGGCACGGTTAGTGGAGACGAAACGGCGCGCCGGAAGAAGTTTCTCTTTCCTCCGGTGAATCTCGAGAAGGGCTATGACATCGTCGATGCGATGGACCGCGCCGGAAAGAAGCGCGGCGCTACCGTCGCGCAGGTTGCGCTGGCGTGGCTGCTGCACAAGCCGGGCGTGACAAGCGTCATCATCGGTGCGCGAAACGCGCATCAGTTGAAAGACAATCTCGGCTCGTCCGACGTCGTGCTCGACGAAGCCGATATTAACGAGCTCGACGAAATCAGCGCGCTTACGCCGGAGTATCCCGGCTGGATGATCGGCGGCGACGATCGCCGCCCGGGCCAGGTGCGCGACTGGTCGAAGCTGATGGTTCCGGAAAAGAAGTAGTCACTTGTTGCGGCGAAGAGACTTCCTTACGGCGCTCGGAGCAGGCGCCGCCGGGACTCTCTCTGCGCAGACCCCCTCGCCGCCCGACTACACGCTGCGCATCGGCCCGGTGAGCCTCGAAATCGAGCCTGGGAAAATCGTCAGGACAACCGGATACAACGGCGGCGCGGCCGGTCCGCTCATCCGCTGCCGGGAGGGCCGGCAGCTCACGATTGAAGTCGTCAATGGCTCGGCTCTGCCGGAATTGGTGCACTGGCACGGGCTGCGCGTCGCGTCCGAAGTCGACGGGTCGATGGAGGAAGGCACTCCCATGATCACGCCAGGCGCCGCGGCGCGATACACGTTCAACGCGTCGCCCGCCGGCACGCGCTGGTATCACAGCCATGCGATGGCGGGCCGCAATCTCAATCGCGCCACCTATACCGGGCAGTTCGGATTCTTCTATATCGAGCCGGCGCACGAGCCCGGCGCTTATGATCAGGAGATCTTTCTGGCGCTCAAGGAATGGGAGCCGTACTTCTCGATGATGGGGGATGAAGACGGCTTCCTCGAAGTCGCTTACCGGCACGCCTCCATCAACGGCCGGGCGCTTGGCCACGGCGATCCGGTTCGCGTGAAAGCGGGCCAGCGCGTGCTGCTGCGCATCCTGAATGCGAGCGCGACGCTCCATCGGCGCATCGCGCTGGCGGGCCACAAATTCCTGGTGGTGAGGCTGGACGGCAACCCGGTGGCGACCCCCCGTGAATCGGCGGTGCTGGAGCTGGGTCCGGCGGAGCGCATTGATGCGCTCGTCGAGATGAACAACCCCGGTGTGTGGATACTCGCCGCGACGGACGATCATGAGCGGAAGAGCGGCCTCGGGATTGTGTTCGAGTACGCGAACCAGAGCGGCCCGGCGCGCTGGCTCCCTGCATCGAATCAGGTTTGGGAGTATGCCGCGTTCGGGGGCGCCGCGGACACTGCAAACGCCGCCGAAGAGCGCCTGCCCCTGGTCTTCGAAAACCGGTTCACCGGCAGGCGGCAGCCCGACCACTGGAAAGTGAATGGAAAGGTCTGGCCCGATGGCGATCCGCTGCGTATAAAAAAGGACGGGCGCTACCGGCTCGTATTCGACAACCGCAGCGACGAGCCGCATCCGGTGCATCTGCACCGGCATACGTTCGAAGTAGTGAACGTCGCGGGAATGCCGGTGACGGGAATTTTCAAAGACGTCGTCGTGGTGGGCGCGAAGTCGCGGACGGAGGTCCGGCTGATTGCCGATAATCCCGGGCGCACGCTGTTTCACTGCCACCAGCAGTTACACATGGACAACGGGTTTATGGCTCTGCTGGAGTATGTGTGAAGCGAAGCTGCGTCTCGTCGTAACCTGCCAGCGGACGGCCCGGCAGCACGAAATGCTCGTCGCAGCGCGGCTCGTAGGTTTCGTCGCCGCCCACCTGGATCTGCGGGCTGTCGTAATGCGCGGGTGAGCCGTTGAGGATGCGCTGCGGGTAAGCGGCGCGGCTCCCGCACTTCGTGCAGTAAGACGTCATCCACATGCAGCGGTCTTCGGCGAGCAGCGTGAGATCGGGCGTGGCGCCGAACGGCTCCCCGCGGAAATCAAAAGCGAGGCCCGACGCGAGGATGTCGTAGCCTTCGTTGAGCAGGTCGCTTACGACGCGAAAAATTCCCGAGTCGCGTCCGAAGAACTGCACTTCGTCGAACGCAATCACGTCGAAGCGGCAACCGAGGGCGGATTCGTTCGTCCGCAGAATGCGCCACAACTCCCGCGGGTTGGCGGCGGAGACTTCTTCGGCGGCGTCCTCCTCACCCTTGCGGCTCTTGATCGAATGGAAGCCGCTGCGCGTGTCGGTCATCGGTTTGAATACGGCGATTTTCTTGTTGCCATACCTGCGGAGCGTATCGATTTCGGTCAGCAGGTGGCGCGTCTTGCCGGACGCCATGTTGCCAATGAAGAGACGAAGAAACCTGCCGCGGGCCAGAGCGATTATGTCCTTTAACGTCTTTGAAATGATTTCAGCGCGGATTCGAGATTAGCATGCCTGAGCCAATGGGCCTGCTCGAGCGCCGTGCGTCCATCGGCATTGCGGATGTTGGGGTCCGCGCCTGCTTTGAGCAGCGCATCCAGGGATGACGTCTTTCCGAAGTCGATGGTGGCGGCGTACATCAGCGGCGTATAGCCGTTCTCATCCTTTGCGTTGATGGGCACACCCGCGGCGACGAGCGCCGGGATCACGGCCGCGCGATTGGCGATGGCCGCCCAGTGCAACAGGTTGATCCCGGAGCTTTCGGTCATGGTGGCGGAGGCGCCCGCGTCAATGAGTGTGCGGACGACATCGGGATATCCGAACGTAACGGCCTGGGCGAGGGCGTCCGAAGAGCGGGCGCCATGCGCGAGGAGGGTCTTCACGTTTTCGATGTCGCCGGTCATCGCGGCCAGCAGCAGCGGCGGATTTTTCAGGCGCACGCCATCCGGCGGATTGGCCTCCGCGCCTGCGTCCAGCAGAGCCTGGATGGCAGCGCTGGTATTGCGAGAGGCGGCGGCGAGGGCGAGGGCGTCGACATTTGACGAGGCGCGGACTTTCGGATCCGCGCCTCGTGAGAGCAGGAGGTTGACCTTATCCGCGTCCGTGGCCGCCATCATCAGGACGGTTGTGCCGCGACTCGTCCTGCTGTTTGGGTCGAGGCCGCGGTCGAGCAGGATTTTCAATTCTTCGGATGTGCCGAAGAGAGCCGTGCGGACCCAGGCCGCGGGTTGTTCATCTCTCCGCGATACGGGCGGTGGGGCATTCGTTACCGGCGGCATCGCTTCGATCAGCGCTATCAGGGCCCAGCAGCTTCCCGCGTAGGAGAGGAACTCGTCCTTCTCGTAAGGAAAGCCGGTCGGGAAATACATCGGACTTACGTCGGCCGGGGAAAGCATACGCGTTTTCACGTGCCAGGTTCCGTCCGCGGCTTGCGTCGACAGCAGGAAGTGCAGCCCCGCACGGTATGTGGAACTGGCCGTGGGCAACCCCGCTTCGTGCAGAGCGTAAAGCGATTGACCCGTCGAATAGGCGTCGGAGGGATAGCCTGGCAGCTCTGGCCATCCACCGTTGGCTGGTTTGCGCATCGCCAGGAGATCGCGCCGGGCCGCGTCGATTTCGGTTTGTGCCGCCGCCGCCCAGATCAGGCCCAGGAGGCGGAATGCGGCGTCTTCGGTCGATTGCGGTTTCGTCCGCGCCAGCCACTCCCGCGCGCGGAGAATGCTGGCGTCACGTTCCGCGCGCAGTTCCTTCGGCATGTAGAGACTGATGGCGCGCACCGCGGTTGCCGTCGCGGTGAAGACGCTGCTTGAATGTGGCGGGCGGAAATCGGAGGTGACCCAGTGCCCATCGCGCTGCCACTGGACGAGGCGGTGCGCGTAGACGGCGGTCGTCAGGTTGGGCGCCAGTCCGCCGGCGTGCGCGGCAATCAGCAGATAGCTGTCGTCGGGAGTGGGGTCGTTGATCGTGACCGCCTGGACCGCATTGTCAAACGCGCCGGGGCCTTGAAGCGAGCGGAACGTCTTCGCTTCCACAGCCTCGAGCAAAGCGGGTTCGACGGCAACACCGCGCTGGCGTGCGAGCCGGAACAGCAGGATCGAGAGGATGTTGTGATGGCAGGAAACGCAGGCGCGTTTGGCGACGAAGGTCGAGGTCGACTGCTCAACGGGGCCGAGGCCGCGGGCAACGCCTCTCTCAATATCGCCGGATTGGGCGGCGAGTGCGCGGCCGAGCAGCGCGAAGAGGACGAGGTGGCGCATCGTTAAGCTTAATCCCGGCTGATCCCGGAGTATCCCTATTTACTCTAATCGCCACTTTTCACACGGCGAAATCCGGCTGTAACGTCCGGTCCGATTGATCCGCCTAAGCCTGTGTGTTATCAATGGTTAAACGGCTGAGCATCTCTGCTGGTTCCGACAGCCCCCGACGACATCCGTCTTGACAGCACATGCTCGTGCCAGCGCAGAAAGGAACCCTGTGGAGTCCGGCAACCGGAAACTGATCCGCCCCTCATTCAACGAATTCAAAGAGAAAAGCGACGCCCCTCGCAAATCGGCTACCACTGCGCAGAAGCGCCAGATACCGCCGGATCAGACGAACGCGGAGAATTTTTACTATGTCAAGCAGATGCAATCGAAGACTCCGATGGTGATCACGCTCAAGGATGGCGAGGTGCTGAAAGGCGTGATCGAGTGGTATGACAGGGCGTGTCTGAAGCTGAATCGGGACGGGGATCCGAATCTTCTGGTGTACAAGAGCAACATCAAGTACATGCATAAGGACGGCGAGGCTTAAAACGCCCGGCTCGGGGGCAGAATTCTCCGCCCCCGGCATTGAGTGTGTAGACGCTACCGGCCGCGGCCGCCCCGGCCAGCGCGTCCGGCCTGCATGGCTTCGGTCGACGGCGGCACGATTCCTTTCAACCGAAGATAGACGGCCATATTGCCGTAGCACTCGTTGTCGTGAATGATCGTGCCGTAGAGCGCCGCGGCGCGCGGCGTCTGTCCGCCGAAACTGGCCACCATCTCGTTGAGGTTGGCTTCGGTGGTTCCCGTGTAGACGGCGTCGCATATATCGAACGATTCCTTCAGCGCTGCGATAAGATCCGCTTTCGACGTCTTCGAGGCGGCGCCGATATTCTTGCGCGCCCCGGCGATACCGGAGCATCCGCCGGCCTGAGAATCGGCGACGTGAGCGACCCAGGCGCCGAAATCACGCTCTTCCTTCGAGGGCTGCAACGAATATCCGTCTTCGGGCATCGCTTCAGCGGCTTTGGTGATGTTGTTCTTGATGGCGTTGTATTTCTGGTTCAGATCGGCGCTCATTGAAACCGGACCACCCCGCCCCTGAGCAAGCAATCCGAACGCGGATATTACCGCCGCCAATATGACTCTTTTCATTCTTGCGTCAACTCCTGTTCTGATATATCGCACTCTTCCAATCCGAGTTTATTACACGGGTTCTCGCGGCGGTGTTTCCGAAAAGCCGCGCAAGCACTGGCTGTGGTGCGGACACTTTTTGTCCCCGGGCCGGCGCTTGTTACGCCACGACCCGTGAGAAATGCACGTTGGGCGGGTAGCTTTAGCTATCAGCTGGAGACCATCCAGTATGCTCAACAAGTCCTGGCAGTAGTTGGTTCGATGAAGAAAACGGGGACAAATGCCGTCGACGCAGGATGTTGGGAGATGGTACGATTTAGGAAACGGTGAGGTGCGAGAGCGGTTGAATCGGGCGGTCTCGAAAACCGTTGAACCTTCACGGGTTCCGTGGGTTCGAATCCCACCCTCACCGCCAGAATCTTTTCCGAACTTACAGGAAAATCCAACCGTCAGCATGGAATCGCGCGTAACACGGTTCCGGCAAGAGGAGCTTGCTCCTGTCGTGTCTGCGCGCCAAAGGCAAACGGCTTGGCACTGTCCGCTCCTTTTTCTGCTTCTGCTGAATCGCAAGTGGCCCAGGGAAGGCGCGATTAGTCCGGACCTGAAAACGCTGAAAACGCGCGACCAGGGTTACAAGCAGGATTCCCTTTGCCGATGAAGAATTGGCACGCATTATTGATGGCTCGGTGAGCGGCACGTCGAGCGGTGAAGTCTGGCTCTTGGCACATACAGGCTCGCGTATTTCCGCTGCCTGCCTGTTTGCCATGAAACCGCGTGCGTGGAAACGCTGGCCATGCTTTCACGTACATCCCGATCGGCCGTGTTGTCCAGCCGATTTCGGAAGCCGCCCCGGATGAATTGACGATTCAGTGACACGCACGCTAGGATGGTTGTGCGGGGTGGAGCAGTCTGGTAGCTCGTTGGGCTCATAACCCAAAGGTCGAAGGTTCAAATCCTTCCCCCGCAACCAATCAAATCAACAGGTTACGCGGTTTTCCGGGCATACCACAAACTCCTATTAACTCCCAATAGCCGCGATCGGCTTCTTGTGGTGGTCGGTTTGGTCGTTTTTGCTGCTGTTTAACACCATCTCTACAACTTTGCTGTGAGCCTGACGCTTACTGTCCGTCATGGCCTTCCCGTAGATGTTCATCGTGGTCTGAATGCTGGCGTGACGCATCAACTCCTTTTGGACGGTGAGCGGCGCTCCGGTCTCATCCAGCCATGACCGGTAGCTGTGCCGGAACGTGTGCCAGCCAATATCGCCGCCGATCCCGGTTGCGACACCAGCTTTACGAAATGTGCTTCTTCTGAATCTCCTCCTGGTGGTACGGCTTCTTTGTGACCGGATTGG
>DASZLP010000163.1:0-106282 GCA_035552355.1 Bryobacteraceae bacterium
TCGTAACGCCGGCCGCCGGGCCGACCACCCCGCTCGCCGCGTTGAGAGTCAGCCAGTCCGCCGACGATTGCCCAGTTGCCGGCAGGTAGGTCTTGGTCACGCTGAAGTTATATTGATTCGATCCCCCGTTCGTCAGGGTTATGAAACCCTTCACTACCGGTCCCTGCGAAGAACCCGTTATCGTTACCGAAGTGGAATCCACCTGCAGCAATGGAAAATAGGGCGCAGTGCAATCGCCGAGGGCTGTACAGTCGGAGGGCGGTATAGCGGAGACGAAACGGGGCACTGGGTCTGTCTGGGTGGGAACCGAAACAGCAGATACAGGCGCGAGCATGGCGCTGAGTTTGTTCGCGGGAGGCGTGGCGCAGTTGCTCGCCGGAACCGAAACGAACACGGGAATCTGCGCCGATTCGACTGCAGAGCCGTCGGCGTTAATCACTTCATAAGTCACCGTCCCCGATCCATTTACCAAGGGCACTTGGCTCACCGAGGTGAAACTCGTCGTGGAGCCCGGCGCAATCAACAGAAAGGGCGTTCCGCCTGCGCCAGTTGAATCCGCGTTGGTCACCCTGGCAAGAAGCAGCGGATTTTGACTTGGATCGTAAGTCCCTCCATTCGCCACCCCGATAATTTGGCCGGCGGTGGTAGGGGCCGATGAACGGTTCCCAACGATCATGTCGGGAACATAAATCGTCGAACTGGCCGTGTAGCCGGAGATATTGACCAGAAAGCGCACACCGGAATCGGCACTCGCCTGCTTCGAAGCGAACGCGGTGGAGAAGGCTTCGGTGACGCGAACAGTCGAGGAGGTCGTGCCCGCAGCAATCAGTCCTGGAAAATCGTTGGTCACGGGCGCCGGCGAACCGGTGCACGGCAAGCCGTAATTGAAAATAGACGACAGTAGCGTTGGTGCGCTCGTCGCCACCACGATCGGAGAATTCGGCAGACTCAGCCGATTGGCGGCAACGGTCGCGTTTATGAAAGGAGCCGAACCGCCCGACGTGGCCGTGGGCACCGCGACACGAATGCCGCTGATAACGAATGCGGGTGCGACTCCCGGCACTGTCACGGCGCCGAACAAGATCACGTTTGCAGAATTCAGAACAGGCGCCGCCGTACTGACAAGGCCTGCCCCGGAGATCGTGACGCCCAACAGATTGCCGTCGGCATCGAGCCGGTTTGTTACCGACGCGTTCAATACGACGACAACGACTGTGCTTATCGGGCCGCCGGCCCCGCCGGTGCATGTTACTGCGATATCCCCAGCCTGTTCAGCCAGACCCTCCGCATGTATCACCGGTGCCCTCGCCGACGGCGAGCATGTCTGCCCAAAACCCAAAGCTGCCAGGCTGATCAATGCCCCTGTAAGAATTGCCGACTGTGAGAGAACTCGCGCGAAGCGTCGCGGGATCCTGCTGAAAGTGTACTCCATCGCATAAAGTTTACTCGATGCGCTACGAATGTCAAAGCTTCTTGCATCAAGACATTCTTAATGCGTAACGCACCGGCGCCAACACCCGTTTTCGACGTGGCTGTGTGCGGTTTAGCGGCCGGACAAAAGCCGGCGATTCCTCACCACTCCGAATAGTGCGTACCGTCGAGCCCAGTCTTATCCGACCCGCTGCGCACATCGAAAATCCCCGGATCGGACGAATCCACCGCCTGCCCGGCGTCTTCCATGATGATCTTCCAGCTATCGTTGCGCCGCGTGATCGGGTCCTCCGGGACGTTATGAAGATACCCGTCGCTCACCAGATCCTTCAAATCGTGCGGGGCCTTCTGCTTATCGAACGAATACTCGTCGATAGCGGACCGCATCGCCATCAGATTGTTGTGCAGCACGCTCTCCTTGGCGCGGATAATCGCCTTTTCGTAAAACGGCACCGCGACGGCGATCAGGATGACGATGATCGCCATCACAATCATCATCTCGATGAGCGTGAATCCGCTTCGCCGTTTACCACTCCGAATAGGGAGTACCATCCGCCGCCTTATCCATGCTCTTGGTGTAGACCGCAAACACATTCTGCCCGCCCCAACTCGTGCTGGTCGGATCGTCCTGCATGCTGCGCAGACCCCAGTCGCGCGTGTTCGTCATCGGATCGATGGGAATGCGCCGCAGAAACTTGAGCTTCGTATCCGCCGCCTGGCCGGACCCTTTGACGCCTTCGACGAGAGCCTCGAGCGTTTCCGGATAACCATACGTATCCTGCTTCTGGATGCCAAGCTTCCCTGCGTCAGCCATGTCCTTGTACTTGTCGATCGCCGCGTGGATTTCGTGCAATGCCTCGCGCAGTTGCCGCTCTTTGATCCGATGTACGTTGGTGCGCGCCACCGGCACCGCCATGCTGGTCAGGATGAGAAGGATCGTAAACGCTACGATCAGCTCGACCAGCGTCATCCCGCTTTGATGTGTGGCGCGGGCAGGCTTTGCCTCAAGCAAGCCGCCTGCAGCGCCCGGCATCCCCTTTAGGGGCGCCGGCTCGGCACTCTTGCCGGGTCTTCCTTTTCTCCACATCACTTCACGTTCACCACCAGCGGCGGCGGCGCCGTCGTATTGATCGGCTGCCCCGTCGACGCGTTCAGCGTCACCGACGACACCGTGACATTCGTATTCCCGCGGCCGACCGCCTGGAATACGACGGTGAACAGCCCGCCGGCCCCCGAAATCCCGCCATCGTTCGGACCCCGGCTTATCGACATGTCCGCCTGTCCCGAATCGTTCAGAATGTTCTTCGAAGGCTCCATTGCCGTGGTATTCCTTTGCGGCAAATCGCCCGCCACGATGTTATTGATGCGCAGGATGCGCGGGTCAAACCGCAATTGCGCGGCCGCCGAAATCAGGTCGTTGACGTTGTCGGCATATAGCGTCACCGTGATTGCCGAACTCAATTGCGTATCGAACGTCGGCGGCAGGAAGCTCACGCGCGCCGGACCACCCGCCGCCGGAGGTCCAGGCGGCACGGCCGTGACAGGCGCCGTGATTGGCGGCGCCGTAACGGGAGGCGCGGTCGCAGGCGGAGCCGTCGCCGGGGGCGCCCCCGCGGGCGTCGCAACGATGTTATTGCTCTGCTGGTTTGCGCCCGGACCAGCGCCAGCGGGTTTTGCGGCGCTCGCCCTCGGTCCAAACGCCACTTTGATCTGTGTCGCATTCCCCGCCGCCACTCCCCTCAGGTCCGAGGCAGTGACATCCAGTCCGCGCACGATGTGCGGGATGAGCGCGATCACCAGCTCGGTTCTGTCTTTTTCCGTGTTCTCACCGCTGAAGAGCCGTCCGAGCAGCGGGATGTTCGCGAGGCCGGGAATCCCGCTCGTCGACTTGCTGTCGCTCTGCTGGATGATGCCGCCGATCAGGCTGACTTCGCCGTCGCGCGTGCGGATGTCCGCTGTCTCCTTGTTCTGGGTGATTTCCGGTTCGGAGACGCCGCCCAGATCGATGCGGTCCTTCACCTGCGAAATGTCGATGTCTGTATGCAGTGTGACCTCGCCATTCTCATGCACGCGCGGTTGAATCTCGAGTACCACTCCGACATCGAGAAACGTGAACTGGGTATTCACCAGCGGGCTCACGCCCACGCCGGCCACGCCCGGCTGAAAGCTTCCCGTCGCCGTCGGCACCTTGTCGCCGATCTTGAGCGTCGCCTTGACGTTGTCGAGCGAGCGAATCTGCGGGGCCTGCAGGACCCGCGTGCCGGAATCATTGAGCACGGCTTCCAGCGCCGCTCCGGGCAGATTGGTCAGCGAATAATCCGCGCTCGAGATGTGGCTCAATGCGTTGAGCGGAATGTTGGTGCTCGTCGGCGTGCCTGTGGTGGTTCCGGTGGTCCCGGTCGTTCCCGTGGTGCCGGTAGTATCCGTTCCCGTGGTGCCTGTGGTCCCCGTCGTTCCGGTCGTGCTTGAGGCGGCCTGGATGCCCGGCGTCGTAATCCCCGGCCGCGGCGCGAAAATAGCGTTCGTGGTAATTCCCGTGGGCGCGAAAGCCGCCGTGATGTTGCGGACGTGCGTGCTGTTGACTTCCATCACCAGAAAGTCGATGATCACTTCCGGCCGCGGCTTATCCAGGGCGGCGATCAGCTTTTCGACCAGCGCCATTGTGTCCGCTTCGCAACGCACCACCAGCGCATTCTGCGCCGTATAGCTGAAAACCTTCTGGACGTCGACCACCGTGCGGACCACCGTCAGGATTTCCTGCATCTCCTGCGGCGTTGTCATGTTCGACAGGTAGAAGACCCTCACCACCTGCTCGGCATACTCGCGGCGCTTGGTCGGATTATCCACCGTCACGAAAATCGTATTCGGCGACAGCGGCTTCCAAAACGATTTCGTCTGCACCGCCAGTTGATCGAGCGCCTGGTCGATCGTGGTGTTCGTCAGATCGATCGACGCCGCGCGGATCGTCTGCGCCTGATCGTACTCCGGATCCATGATCACGTTGATTCCGGCATACTTGGCCAGGCTTTCGAACAGCACCCGCGGCCTTTGGTTATTCATTCTGAGATCGATCAGCTCGTTGGTCAGCGGCTTCAGCTCCGGAATCGGCAGCAGGGAATCGGTCCGCTCCTGCGCCTCTTTTTTCGCCAGTTCGAGCGGCGTCAGGTTCTTATCGGAGTTGGCCGCCGTCGGAGCTCCACCGGCGCCCTTGTTCCGCTCGATCATCTCCTTCGTGCGCTGGATTTCCTGCGCCGCGGCGTCCGACGACGGATCCACCCCGTACGCCTTCTGGAACTCGACGATCGCCTCGTCGAGTTTGCCGGCGGCCCGCAGTTTCTGGCCGTTCCTGAGGTGCATCGCCCCGTCTTCGAAGCGGATGCGGAAGACTTCCAATCGATATGCCGGATCCTCCGGGTCGGCGTCCATGGCCTGCTCGGCGAGCTTAAGAGCTTCGTCGAAATTGCCCCGGTTTTCCTGCGCCCGCGCCTGATTCCTGAGCTTCTCGCCCTTGCGATTCACCGCGGCGAGCGGCGCTGGCGGTAATAAGATCAACCAGCTTAGTAAGATGGCGGCAATGCGCCTCAACACGGCGCACTCCGGCGCAACTGGACTATCATCAAACTGTCTGACGCGGTTTCCAACCATCGCGTTGATACCCAAAACACACCATGGCCGCCACCCCTGAGTCCAACAAAACATTGAGCGATAACCGCCAGGCCGGCCATAATTTCTTCCTCATGGATCGTTACGAGGCCGGCATGGTCCTGACGGGCACCGAAGTGAAGGCGGCCAAATCCGGGAAAGTGCAGTTGCGCGATGCCTACGCGATGGTCGATAAGGGAGAAGCCTGGTTGCACAACGCCCACATCAGCGAATACAGTCATGGAAATCGCGAAAACCACGCGCCGGTGCGGGTCCGTAAACTGCTGTTGCACCGCCGCGAGATCGATAAGTTGTTAACCGCGACACGCGAGAAGGGGCTGTCCCTGGTCCCGACCCGCATGTATTTGAAAAGCGGCAGGATAAAATGCGAGATTGCCGTTGCCAAAGGCAAGAAGTTTCATGACAAGCGCGAAGCCGAGCGCGCCAAAGGCGATGAAGCCGAAGTGCGCGCCGCAATCCGCGCGAGCAAAGCGCGCCAGACATGAAGAGGGGCCGTGGCGCGGGCAGGCTTCTTTGTATCAAGCAGCCGCCCGCAGCGCCGGCTTCAGCCGGCGACCATTACTTGAAGGAGCCTGAATGGAAGTGAAGCTGGTCAGGTCGAGACCCTCCGAACTCGACGCCGATGCCGTAGTGGTTCTCGAATGGGAAGGGTCACAGCGTGACGACCTCAAAACAATCCTCGCCCATTCGTACAGCTCCGGTGAGATCAAAGGGAAGCTCTATGAATTTACTCTGATCCATAACCTGCAGGGCCATAAGGCCCGCCGCGTTCTTGTCGCCGGGGCCGGCAAGCGCGAGAAGTTCAGCTCCGCCGCCGTACGGAAGATCGCCGGCGCGGCCGTGCGGTTCCTGAAAGGAAAGGGAATCGCCACCGTCGCCTTCGCGCTCGGCGTCGACCACAGCGCGCCGGAGTTTGTCGCCGCCGCCGCCGAAGGCGCCATCCTCGGCGCCTGGGAGCCCGACACCCTCAAGACCGATACCGAGGAAAAAGGCAAACCCCTTGCCGCGCTCATCATCGCTCCCGAGAGCCAGGACCCAACGCTCGAAGCCGCGCTCGAAAAGGGCCGCGTCGTCGCCGAATCCGCCAACCTCACCCGCGACATCGCCGTCGAACCGCCTAACGTTCTGACTCCGATGGCACTCGCGGCCCGCGCCCGCGCCATGGCCGAAGCCAACGGACTGGCCGTCGAAGTCCTCGATCAGGACCGCATGCGCCAGCTCGGCATGGGCGCGCTGCTCGGCGTCGCCCAGGGCAGCGCCAATCCGCCCGCCCTCATCGTGATGCGCTACACGCCCTCCAAAGCCGCGTCGAAGGACCACCTCGCGCTCATCGGCAAAGGCGTCACCTTCGACACGGGCGGCATCTCGATCAAGCCGTCGGAAGGCATGGAAAAAATGAAGTACGACATGGCGGGCGGCGCCGCCGTGATCGGCGCCATGCAGGCCATCGCGCGCCTGAAGCCCCCCGTCGCGGTCACCGGTTTCGTCCCAACGGTCGAGAACATGCCCGGCGGCAATGCGCAGCGCCCCGGCGACATCGTAAAATCTCTATCCGGAAAGACGATCGAGATCCTTAACACCGATGCTGAAGGACGGCTCATCCTTTGCGACGCCATCACCTATGCGAAACACCTCGGCTGCACACATCTTGTCGATGCCGCCACGCTGACGGGCGCAATCGTCGTCGCTCTCGGCCACACCAACTCCGGCGTCTTCGCCAATAACGATGCCCTGCTCTCACGGTGGATGGCCGCCGGCAAAGAAGCCGGCGAGAACATGTGGCCCATGCCGCTCGACGACGAATATCGCGAGCAGCTCAACACGGTCTACGCGGACATTCAGAACATCGGCGCCCGCTGGGGAGGCGCCTGCACGGCCGCGATGTTCCTGAAGGAATTCGTGGGGGATACGCCGTGGGTCCACGTCGACATCGCGGGCACCGGCTGGCTGGACGACGCGAAGCAGTTTCTCGCCAAGGGGCCGACCGGAATCCCGCTGGGGTCGTTCGTGAATCTGGCGATGAACTGGATTTGAAAAATGTGGCGCGGCCACTTTTGCCCGCCGCGCCGGCAATTATGTCGGCGCTTGCTTCCGCAAGAGTGTTGACCGGCCTGTTGACGGGCAAAAGTGCCCGGCCACACCCTTCAGCAAAACTTCAGCTTCCAGGCATAGCCTATCCGGCGGAGGCTGTATGTTCAAACGCTCACTCTCCCCTGTCCTCGTTTTAGCCGGCTTCGTCATCCCTGCCGTTGCACACGCCCAGGGATTTAAGGTCGAAAAGTACGACATCAAAGGCGACGGCGGCACCGACTATATCGCCGCCGAATCCGCCACCGGACGGGCGTTCGTCTCCCGCGGCACTCACATGATGGTCGTCGAGGGCGCCACAGGCAAAGTGCTCGGCGACATTCCCGACACGCCGGGCGTACACGGCGCCGGCATCGCCACGAAATCCGGCCACGGCTTCACCACCAACGGCGGCAACTCCACCGTCACGATGTTCGATCTGAAAACGCTGGCCGTGATCAAGCAGATCCCGGTGATGGTCGGCGGCCTTGACGGCATCATGTACGATCAGCCCGACGACAAGATCATCCTCACCAATCACAGCCGCCCGATCGGCACGCTGGTCGCAATCGATCCCAAGTCAGGCGACATTGTCGGCACCGCCGAACTGGAGGACAACGCGCCCGAAGGCGCCGCGGCCGACGGCAAGGGTCACATCTTCGTCAACAATGAAAGCAAGCACACGATCCAGGTGGTCGACGTGAAAACATGGAAGGCGACCGCCTCCTGGCCGCTCGCACCGTGCATGGGGCCGACCGGCATCGCTTACGACAAGGCGTCGAACCGCATTTTTTCCGGCTGCAGCAATAACTCGGTCGTCGTCAACCCAGCTAACGGCCAAATCGTGGCCACGATCAGGAACGGCACGCGCGTCGACGCCCTCGGATGGGACCCCGGCAAGAAACTGATGTACATCCCGAACGGCGGCGAGGGCAACGTCACGGTCGTCCACCAGGATTCGCCGGACAAATATACGGTGGTCGATACGGTCGCGACGTTTGCGGGCGCGAAGACGATCGCGGTCGACCCGAAGACGCACACCGCTTACCTCTTCCAGCCGGAACGCGGACCAGCCCCGGCGCCGCCCGCCGATGCGCCTCCGCCGGAAGCCGGTGGACGCGGACGTGGGCGGGGACGCGGCCCGCAAGGTCCGATCATCGCGTCCTGGTTTATCGCGATCCGCCCGTAAGCACTGTGGCGCGGGCACTTTTGCCTGCGGCGCCGCCAATCGTGCCGGCGCCTGGCAGTTGCTACTTCTTCGACGCTGGAGGTGGTGCTGGCGCGGGCGTTGAGGAAGGCGCCCCGCCGCCGCCCAGAAAATCTTCGAAGTTTACACTCGACGGCGGCTGCGGCTTCTCGGCGTGCGTGGTCGTAAAGCCGATAATCCGGCCCATACAAATCACCGCGATCCAGATTGCGAGCGACGCCACCGCCGCGGCCTTCCCCGCCCTCGGCGCCGCCGGAGCCTCATCCCACTTCACTACGGAACGCCCCGCCGTCAACTCGAACACAGCCATGTTGAGGCCGGCGAGCACCAGCAGCAGCATCTTCGCCCGAAAGAAGGCGTTGTGGTAATACACGCCGGCGTTGGTGATGAACATCAACGCGCCCGTCGCCGCCGTCAGCGCGAACGCCGCCCAGGTCCACTTGAAAATGTCCGACGCCACGCGCCGGAAGGGCCGGTGAGCCGACGCAAGGCCGAGCAGCCGCAGATCGATCACCGCGATCGTCCCGAACACGAGCGCGAGCCCCAGCACGTGCGTCGATTCGAGCAGCGGAAAGATATAGAGCGACTCGCGAATCCTTGTCGCGAGGCCGGTAGCCTCCAACCACTTCAGGATCGCCGCGATATCCATCTCAGGCTTTCTTCGCCGGCGACCACGATCCCCAAACGTGGTCATACGCGATCAGGCGCCCCAGCACGATGATCGCTGTCCAGACCAGGAACATCGCAATCGCGGCCACTTGCACGGCAGGGCGGCTCAGCACGTCCTGCTCCCAGGCAAGACCGTGGCTTTTGACTTTCCTTCTAAACAGAACCACAACCACCGTCCCAGCCGCGACGAGGAACATCTTCACCCAGAACGAAATCGTGATCAGCTCGCGCACCGGCTCCGCGATCACCATCAGGATCCCGGTCGCCAGCATCAGATAGAGCGCGCCCGTGAGCCACGGAACGAACCGCTCCGCCGTCTGCCGCAGCGTCTGATCGCGCCCGGCCAGGCCGAGAATGCGGAGATCGATCATCAGCACCGACCCCATCACCACCCCGATCCCAACAATGTGAATGGACTGAATCGCGGGAATCGCCCAGGCGTTATGGTTCTGGATGAAAACGCTGAGAAAGGTCGTCGAAAGCCACTCAGCGAACCGGTTCAAAGCTTTGCCCTGAGAAAGCCCCGCCCCTAGAACCTGGCGGCTCCGAGCAGTTCACTGCCCTTTACCGTGTCGCAAGTCATGCCCGCGGCCGGCGGCGTCTTCGGCGGACACTTCGCGATCGCGGTGCCGCCTGCACGCGATCCGTACGGACTTCCATCCCGCAGCGGATTCATCTTCACACTGAAGATCGTGCCCACCGGGAACGAGTCCGCGGTAATTCCCTGCTGCGCTACCGCTGCCGCGCCCGCCATCTCGACGCCCCAGTCCTGATACTTGCCGTCCTTGTCTTTCACGAGCTTTCCATCCGGGCCGACCAGATAGAAGTGCAGCTCCGCATGATTCGCCTGAGCCACGAACTGCGTGGCGACGCCGGTCAGCACGAGTGTCTTGCTCTGGTCGTACATCGCGAAAGAATGATGCGCCAGCGCGGGCACGGAAAGGCCGAGCGACCCGACGGCAAGGAGCCCCCCCACGATCCGGTTTCTTTTCGATTGCTTCTTCATTGATGATGGCTCCTGCTTACTTGAAAAGGTCCAGAACATCCTGCGGAAGCACATTCTGCGGCTTGTCCCAACCCACTTCGAAATATTTTTCCCAGTTCTGCGCCCACGGGCGCCCGTAATAATCGATGTACCGCGGATCGGCCTTCGTCAACTGCGTCGGCCGGCCGTCGGTATTGCGAAGATTACTCAAACACTCGATGTAAGTATATCTTTGCGTCGGGCTGTCGGCCGTGGCGCGCCGCGCATAACGATAGGTCGCGCGCAGCGGCTGCACGAACGCCTCGGGATCGTAGAACACGGTCTCCTGATCGAGCCCGTAGAACTTGCCGTCTTTCATCACGGGTTTCCAGACCTCGACGGTTTCGATCTTCCCGCTGAACTCGAACATCGAATGCGACAGCGTCCACGCCTGAACCTCGGCGGTCCATGTCACCAGCGAGGTCCCGTCCCAGAATCCGACCGTCTCGCCGTACCACTGCGGCACCTTCTGTACGTGCTCTTTTCCGATCAGCACCTGCCGCAGGAAATTCGCCGCGATGCCCGACAGGAATTGCACGTTCCACGGCGTCATCGTCAATTGGAAATTCCCGCCCTGCGAGGCCTGCGCCCACCAGCGCATGAAGCCCTCGGGATAGCAGAACGACGCTTCCCACTGCGGTGCGTTGTCGACGGCCTCGTGATAATTCATCTGTACCATGCGCTTCTGATACTCCGGCGTCAACAGCGACAAAATGGTCGGCACCTGATTCACAGTGCCCCAGATCCACTCCGCGCCGTGGTCCGCCTGCTGATCGCGCGCATAATACCCGTCCCAGTCCGGCACGGTCGCTTTCGTATAAACCGTCGGACCGCCCTTCGCCTTCGCCGCGGCCATCAGCGCTTCGTAATGCTCTTTCGCGGTCTTGTACGGATAATGGCTCACGATCTGGTCGCGCGGATAATCTTCCTTGCAATCGCCCCACGATGCCGAGAGCGGAGGCTTATCGCCGATGCGGTGCGACGTCCAGATGTCGGTCAACTGCCGCGGGGTGTTGCAGCGGAAGTAGCGCTGATCGGACCACAGCTTCTGGTCTTTGTAGAAATTCTTCGAAGAGAACAGATCGCCCGGCAGCGCCTGCATCCCGGCCGGCGGACCCGCGAAGGTCGGCGTATTCGCCCGCCCGAAGCCGCGCCCGCGCCCCGGCGCTCCATTTTGACCCTGTATCTGGACCGGCGTCTGCCCGCCGCGCCCCGCGCCCTGCTGAGCATACACTTTCGTGGCGGTGGGCGACATCAGCGTAATCGCCGCCACGGCGGCGAATACGGACAAAAGGACAAGCAGTCTGGCTTTCATGGTGTCAACCCCGTTATGCGCAGTAAAGAAAATAGGCGTCCGGACCTGATTCTACGTTACGTCGAAGCCGGTATGCTACTTCTCCCGAGGCGCTGATGTCAAGAGACACCCGCCATTGATGCCCGCCATTGATAGCCTGTATGCGTCCTCGCACCCGCGCATGATCGTCAACCCTCTCAACGAATCCAGTCTGGCCTTCCCGCTTCTCGAGTGCCTGCACATCGCCGGATTCTTCTGCGGCGTCGGGACCATCGCGCTGGTCGACTTCCGCCTGCTCGGCATCGGCCTCACCGGCAGGAGCGCGGCGCAACTCTGGAGCGACACGCTCCCCTGGACCCTCGCCGGGCTCTCGCTCGTGATCTTCTCCGGACTCCTGCTCTTCTCCGTCAATCCCGACACGTACTACACGAACCACGTGTTTGTCGCGAAGATGTCCGCGCTCCTCGTCGCGATCGTCTTCCACTACACCGCGGTTTATAAGGCGGCGAAGGCGGCGTGGGTGTTGAGTCCTTTAGTGGGCGCGGTCGCACTCATACTCTGGACCGCCGTACTCTTCGGAGGAGTCTTCATCGGCTCCATCGGCGCGGCCCTGAACGACAGGCTCTGATGATCTCGCTCTACGGCGCCGTTCTCGCACTCCACATCGTGGCGCTGTCGTTCTGCGCAGGAGCAATTATCGCCACAGACCTGCGCCTGCTCGGTCTCGGCATGCGCGGCTATTCGCTCGTGGAACTCCTCGCAGGTCTGCGCAATCTCAAGCGCATTGGGTTCTTCCTCGCGGCCATCTGCGGTCTGCTCTTATTCGGAAAGGCCGCCACGCAGTATGCGAACGATCCCTGGTTCTGGACCAAGATCGCTCTGATCGCGCTGGCAGGCGTGAACTATCTCGTCTTCCGGCAGAACGTTTATTTGAGCGCCGCCGAAATCGACCGCCTGCCGCAAACGCCCGCGCGAGCCAAAGCCGCGGGCGCGCTCTCACTTCTCCTCTGGACTGCCGCCGCATTCGCAGGCCGCGGCCCCGCCACGATCAAGGACATCATGCACTCGATGGTCGACCCGAACGGCGACGCGGTCTTCCAATCCATCCAGCAAATTTCCGATGCGCGCGGCATTCGTGAAAAGGCCCCGCGCACGGATGCGGATTGGGAGGACGTCCGCCGTCATCTGCTCGTCCTCGAGAATGCGGCCGCTCTGGTCACCGCGCCGGGACGTAAAGCCGCGCACCCTGTCGACCGCTCGCGCAATCCCGGAGTCGAAGAACAACCGGAAAGCGTTCAGCATCTTCTCGACGCCGATCATGCGAGTCTCGTACGCCGCGCCCGCCGCCTCCACGACACCGCCGCGCTCGCCATCCAGGCGGTCGATGCCAAGGATAAGAACGCCTTACTCCGCGCCATCGACGGCATCGACAAAGCGTGCGAGAACTGCCATCTCCACTACTGGTACCCGAACGACAAGCGCGCTCAACAGGCCGCCATCGAAGACCACATCACCGACGAATAGCACGTCGTGGCGCGGGCACACTTGCCCGCGGCGGCGGCAATCGTGCCGCCTTACTTCGCCCGCCCCTTCAACCCCTGCGCCAGCACCGGCAATTTATAAATCGTAGCCGCAGTCTGCTGCGGACCCTGCCGGATCGCCTGCCCGCTTTCATCGTCCGCCCCGCTCCCGATCACGTAGAGCGTCTTGCGGTCCTTGCCTGCGAACGTCACGCTGATCACGCCGCGCGGCGTCGGAATCAGCCCCAGATACATTCCGGTCTTATCGAACACCTGCAGCCCCGGATTCGTGGTCACATAAATCCGTCCCTGCGAATCCACCACCATGCCGTCGCCGCTGCCCTCCGCCAGCTTCGCGAAATCCCGGCGGTTCGTCAGCATCCCCGGACCCTTCACATCGAACGCCACCAGCGATCCGCCGTTCGTCACATATAACGTCTTTTCGTCCGGACTGAACACGATCCCATTCGTCCGCAGATTATCCGCCTCGACCTCCACCCCTTTCGGACTCGCATAGTAAAGACAACCCGTCGTGAAGTAAGCGCCGCCTTTCCCGTCGGCTGTCAGATCGTTCGGACGCACCGAGAGCGCGCCGCCGTCGGTCCACTTATCCGCCAGAATCTTTTTCTCCGGCGCGATCAACGTGATCGCATTCACGATCGAATCCTTATCGGGCTTAGTGGAACCGGCGCGCTCCGTGCGATGCGCCCCATAAATCTGTCCCCGCGGATCCATTGAGACTGACCCGATCCCCTTCACATCCGGGAATGCCACCGACGCCTTCCCGTCAGCATCGATGCGCAGGACCGCGTCGTAATCCTCCTGCGCCACCAGCACGTTTCCGTTCTTGTCGGGAATGATCCCATCCGCGCTGTTCCCGCCCTGCTGCCAGATCTTCGTCCACTTTCCGCCTGCCGCCACGACGCCCGGGATGGCCTTGATCTCGAGATTGCGAGGAGCCGGAGTTGCCGCCGGAGCCGCTCCTCGCGCGCCGGCACCCTGCCGTCCCCTTCCACCGCCGGCGCCCGGAGCGGCCTCCTGCGCGGCAGGCTTGCATGAAGCGGCGGGAGCCTGGGCAAAAGCGCACATCGCCGCTGCAACTCCTAATACACTCGACGCGAAAAGTTTCGGTTTCATTTACGTTCCAGTCACACAGGATTCTACATCCAAATCCTGGTTGCGGACCCCGCCCCGTGCTGCCACAATGGCCTTGCCTATGGAACTGCGCGTCCTCGGAATCATCCTCGCCGGCGGCAAAGGAACTCGCCTCTATCCGCTCACCAAGGAACGCGCCAAGCCCGCCGTCCCTTTCGGCGGCAAGTACCGGATCATCGATTTCGTCCTCAGCAACTTCATCAACTCCGGCATCCACTCGATCTACGTGCTCACACAATTCCGCAGCCAGAGTCTGCTGCAGCACCTCAGCGAGGGCTGGCAGATCGGCGGGATTTTAAAGAATCAGTTCATCATTCCCGTGCCTGCTCAGATGCGGTCCACCGATGAGCAGTGGTATCAGGGCACCGCCGACGCCATCTACCAGAACATCAATCTCATCGAGCAGGCCGCCCCCGATGTGGTCGCGATCTTCGGCGCCGACCACATCTATCGGATGAACGTCGCGCACATGATTCAGGACCACCGGGCGACCGGCGCCTGCGTCACCGTCGCCGCCATCCCGACCCACAAGAGACACGCGCACGAATTCGGCGTCATCGAGACCGCGCCCGACCATCGCATCCTCGCCTTCCACGAGAAGAATCCCAACGCCCCAACGATCCCCGGCGACACCGAGCAAGTCTACGCGTCGATGGGCAACTACCTCTTTTCCACCGGCACTCTGCTCAAGGCTCTCGACGAGGACGCCGACGACATCGCGAGCTCGCACGATTTCGGCCGCGATATCCTGCCCAAACTCGTGGCCCGCCAGGAAGCGGTTTACGCATACGATTACCAGACCAACACCATCCCCGGCGAGCCCCCGGACGCGCAGCCTTACTGGCGCGACGTCGGCACTATCGAAGCTTATTGGGAAGCCAACATGGACCTGCGCGCCGTCAAGCCCGCGCTGAATCTCTACAATCGCCAGTGGCCCCTGCGCACCAGCAGTTATCCCGATCCGCCGGCCAAATTCACTTTCGATGACGAAAACCGCCGCGGCGAGGCGATCGACTCCATCGTCTCCGGCGGTTCGATTCTATCCGGCGGACGCGTGCGCGGTAGCATACTTGGCCGTGGCGTCCGGGTTCACGCCGGCGCGCTCGTCGAGGATTCCGTCATCTTCGACAACTGCGACATCGGCCGCCGCGCCAGAATCCGCCGCGCGATTCTTGACAAGAACGTCAAAGTCCCGGCCGACGCGACGATTGGGTATGACCTCAAGGAAGACCGCAAGCTCTACCAGGTCACCGACACCGGAATCGTGGTGGTCGAAGGCAACCGTACCCGGGTCGACATCTCCTCACTCGCCGTCTGAAGTAGCTGGTCGATCGTAATCCTCAGCGTATCCAACACGCCTTCATGCCCCCGCCATGCTTCCCGTGTGAGCTTCACTTGAACCGCTTCCGGTACGCGAAATCCACCCCGACATACCCGTTCTCTTCCCGCGTCAGAATCGCCGACCATCTCCGATTGAAATCCCACTCCACGCGAATCAACTGCGTCGACGTGCTCGATACATCCGTGATGTAAGTGAACAACAGCTCAGGCGAAATCTGCTGCTCGATAGTCAGCCGCGCTTCCGGACTGCCCGTAATTCCCGTCAACTGCGGGTCGATCTTGATCTTGCTGACGCCGAAGAATCGCTGCAAGCGCCCCGCCACCGGATTCGCGATCGCCTGCCCCACCAACGTGGTAGCCGTGAGTTGCTGGAGGTTCTGCGACTGTCCTGTATCCCTCACCGCAATGGTCGGGTCACTCGGCGTCCGCCCCGTCGCGAGCAGCCCGACGATATCGGAAAACTGCAGCGGCGGGTCCGACCGGTAACTCACGTTGAGCTTGTTCAGCGGACCCGTCACCGTCAACACGACGTCCACACCGCGCGCCTTCGTCTCCAGATCGACATTGAGCACCGGATCGATTTTCGCCGGATTGAAAAATGAGATCGAGCCCTGATTGAGCGTGTACTTGTTGCCGAAGAACGACGCTTCGCCCTGCGTGATGTTGATGCGCCCCAGCACCGCCGGATTGATCGCCGTGCCCCGCAGCCGCAGATTGGCGTCGGCCTGAATACTCTGCGCCACGCTGGTCTCGAACGCGACATCCGGCGCGGTCTCGATCTCGACGTCGAGGTTCATCGTGCTCAGTGCGCCGCTGCTGCCTGCCGGCGTTTTCATGGGCTGCGCCGCGCCCGCCAGAATCGTCGACATATCGGACTTCGGATTAATCGAAACCCGCCGCACCGTCACGTTCCCCGAAACCTGGCTGCGCTCCGACGTGCCCGCCAGATTCAGGTCCGCATCCGATACCGAGCTGACTCCTTCGGGATAACGCACCCGCACGCCGCGCGTCTTCGCGTCGAGCCCGAATGTGAGAATGCCGTTGCTCAGCGCGCCGAATCCCGTGACGTTCACTTTGCCGCCGCCTGTTTCCGCCGCGAGCGATTGAATCGTCGCGCGCGTGCCGCTGAAGAGGATCACGCCGTTCGCGTTCGTCAGGCCGTTCGAGAAATTTTCGAGATGGAAATCGCCCTTCTGCAGTTCCGCGCGCCCGGCAAAGTCAGGATTCCTGTAACTCCCCCGCACCGTCGCATTCACGATGAGCTGGCCGGACGACGTCAAATCCGTATCCACCGCTTCCATCAGCGCGAGATTCATGTTGCCCTGCGCCCGCAGATCGACCACCCCCTGCGAATCGAGTGCGACGGAGCCGGTGACGGCGAGGTCGGTGCTCGGCGCGGTGAACCGTGCGCTGTCGATGCGGATTACCGATTTCGTCAGCGACGCGCGAATCGGACCATTGTTCTTCAGCGAGAGGTTCGGAATATTCTTCGCCGCGCCCGTGACCGTCAGCGGATGCACTTCAAGCTGAGTGATATTCAGCGCCGCCGTGATCATGTCGAGTGATTTCGCCGGACCCGACAACGTTACATCACCCGCCGCCGACCCGTCGAGGTTAAGATCCTTCGTGCCTTCTTTCTCGCCGCGCGCGACCGCTGCCACCGCGCTCAATCCCAGATTGGCGACCGCCAGCTTCGCGTTCAGCGGATAATCACCGCCGAGCCGCACCGTCGCGTCGCCGTGAATCGTCGATTTCGCGATGTCGGAATCCACCTTCGCTGTCATCACGCCGTTGTTCGTCTCGGCCGTGAGATGCGCGTCGCCAAGACTTCGCGGACCGAGCGCTAGACCGGTAGTCCGCACATCCGCGTTCAGATCGACGATGTCGACCTGCGTCTTTGCACGCGTGCGGTCGATGCGAATAACGCCGTCCGCGCTCATCTGCGCGGTTCCCGCAAGCATCGGCTCGTATTTGCGCGCCAGCCTAATCTGATCGATTGCCATCGCGTTGCTCGACACCTTGAACGTCAGCTTATCTGGATGATCAAAGCGCAGGTTCGCGTTGATCCGCTTCCTCCCCGCATCGAGAACCGCCGTCACCACCTGCGCCCCGCCGTTCAGGTATTGTGCGTGCCCGGTCAGCGAATCGTAGGGCTCGCCGTAGATCTGCCCTTTCGTCAGCGTCAGGTCGGCTGTGGCGTGCGGATCGCCCACTGTACCGGTGATCTGCGCCGTAGTGTTCAGCGTTCCCGTGACCGGCACGTTCTGCTGGCCGGCCAGCGCCAGCAGTTTGGCGGCGCCCGCGTTGATCAACTGAACGTTCGCATTCACCGCCGAGCTCTCCGCCGGCTTCCAGTCGCGCAGATCGATCGAGCCGGTGACGCGCCCCCGCAGGTTGTTCGCCGCCACCGCCATGTTGGTCACGGTTGCCCGTGTCTTCATCGCCGTAAAATCGCCGGTCAGGGAATCGATCTGCTGGCCACGCACGGCAGCGTTCTGAACAGTCGCGTGTCCGGCAATTCGCGGATCTGAGAGTGCTCCCGTGACCGTGCCGTCGAACGCAGCGAGCCCGTTCTGCCCGAGCGTGGCCGCGAGCGCCGCCGAATCGACCACCGGCGCCAGGTCTTTCAAATCGCGCGACTCGATCTTCACGGCAAGCTGCTGCCCGAGCGTTCCCATCAAATCGAGACGCGTCGCCGGAAGCTCCAGCCGCGAGCGCCCCAGCTCGACGATGCCCGCCGCGCCGTTGTATTTCGCGGTAATCTCACCATTCACGGGCACGCTGTTCGGCGCCGGCGCGATCGCCAGCGTCGCGTCCGCCACAAGATCGTGCAGGTTCGATTCGTCGAGCTTTCCCTTCACGTCGATGGGACCCGAAATCATTGCGTCGTAAGGCAGCTTCGCCACACCCCCCAGCGCTGCCAGTGAACGCGCATCGAAGTGCTCCAGCCGCCCCGCCAGATGAATATCGTCCAGCTTGCGAATCTCCCCATCGGCGCGCATCTGCCCGCCCAGCGCATCGATGAGGAGTCCCTTCAGCACCAGGTTGTCGGGCGTGGCGGTCGCCTTCGCGGAGACGCGCACGTCGGGAACCTTTCCGTAGCCGATCCCCGACCCTTTCACATCGCTCGTGACCTCATAATCCGCCGCCGACACGTAGCGAAAATCGCCGGCGGCATTGAGCGTCCCCGTGTGTCGGAAGTTTACAAGGCGGAAGACCTGATCGGCCTCGGCCAGCGCAATCCGCGCGCTGTAACGGCCGGTCGTGACCGGCTTCGTGAAATCGTTCACCACCACGTTGCTCAGATCGATCTCCGATTGCGGAAACCGAGCCATCGCCGTCGACACCGTTACCCGGTTCTTCTCGATCGAGGCGGTCAGCGCGATCTGCGGCGACACATGAAACTCGGCCTTGCCCGCGCGCTTCAATTGGAAATCGAGCGGCGCGACGGAGATCGTGCCGTCGTAGCGCCGCCCCGCGGCATTGTAAGTGATGCGCGCCGCCAGGTTCTCGCCCCGCGCATCCCACGGCGTCACCGTTTTTCCACTCCCGTAACGATCGACGGACGCCGCGCCATTCGCCACGTCGAATCGCGCAATCTTCAGCCCGAGGATTGTCTCCGAAATCGGCTTGTCCGAGTGCTTCTTCGGTTGCGGTACGTTCGTCGAGCCGTCCGGCAGAATGATGAGGTTCACGCGCGGTTCCGCGACATCCACCGACTGCACATTGAATTCCCGCGCAGGAAGTGAAATGATTTTCAACCCGACAGCGACACGCTTCACGGCGAGCAGCGGCGCCGCGCCCGCGGGCTCGGTGCCGTGAATCACCAGTCTGTCCACGGTCGCCGTCCACGTTTTCCAGTCCACCTGCAGAGCGCCGATCTCCACCTTGCCGCCCGTCGCGGTCTCCGCCGTTTCGACGACCTTCTGGCGGATCTTCTCCACCAGCCACCCGCTGCGCACCATCCAGACGCCCGTGATCGCCACCGTCAGCGCGAGCACCAGCACCGCACCGCCCGATACCGCGAAGATTCGTCCTCGCCTGGTCATGGTGTGTTCGTCTCCAGATCTTTCTCGAGGAACTCGATCCGCGTCCGTTTCCGCTGGTCCTGCAGCCAGAGGTCCATTTCTTTATCGGCGCGCTCGGTCGTGAGTTTCAGCGCGATCTGATCGCGCAACTCGTTGAGCGCCCCCGCCTGCGCCTGTTGCTGCGCTTTGCCCGCCCCATTCGAAACCGTGTCGAAGTACTTCTGAATATCCTGATCGGTCACCTCGACCGCCGGCCGGAAGCGCAGATTCAGGAAGGTGAGCAGATCCGCCTGGCGGCCAAGGTCTTCTTCAAGATCAGTGGGCGTCAGCCCATAACCGGAGAGTTCCCTCGACAGACCGGCGGCGTCCGTATGTTCCGATTTTGCGTAATCGTCGAGCAGCGCTTTCCGCCGGCTCGCGTCCACGCGTGAATAATGGCCGACGTCCATTTCGCGGTCGATGAGCCGCTGATCGATGAGCTCCTGCGCCGCGTGCCGGCGCGACGCCAGACTGAGGTCCGGCTTCTCATGATTTTGAAAGGCAGCCAGGCGGATCCGCTGCTCGATCTCGCTCTCGGTGATCACCTTATCTCCGGCCACGACCGCGATGCGGTCCACAATCACGGCCGACGTAATCATGGGCACAAGCAGCAGGATCGTGGCGCGGGCCATCCTGCCGGCGCCTTTTGCCGACTGACGAACACCCCGGCAAGGTTGCCGGCGCTGCGGGCACGAGTGCCCGCGCCACGTGATTCCCATCATCAGAATGCCTGCCCGATCGAAAAGAAAAACTGGAAGTGACTGATCTGCTGCGGGGACGCCTGGCACGTCCCCGCGGCCGAACACTGCACAAGCTGCGAATAGCTTCCCGGAAACCCGTTGTACTTCGGCGGATTGATACTGTACGCAAGATCGAGCCGCAGCGGACCGATCGGCGTCCTGTACCGCACACCAAATCCCGCCGCGTGCACCATATAGTTGAAGTCCGTCTGGTCCCGCTGCCTGGTCCGGAACGAGATGTCGCCGAGACTCGAGTAAACGTTCCCCGCGTCCTCGAACAACACGCCGTTGATGTTCGCGCCATAGAGCGGGAACCGCAGCTCGGTATTGTTGAAGAATAGCGCCGAGCCGCCCAGCGGAAATCCCGTGAGCAAGTCGCGTGGCCCAGCCTGGTTCTCCGGAAAACCTCTCTGCGTGTTGCCGCCGCCGCCGAAAAACCGTTCGGCAAGGGGGATCGGATCGCCCGCCTCCGTATTCGTTGGAATGCTGAACGCCGGCTGGATGCCAACCTGCGTCTCTCGCGCCAGCACCAGCTTCTCTCCCAGCCGATAGTACGTCGCGTTCCGCCCCAGCAACCGCACAAAACTCGTTTGCGATCCGAATGCCGAGGTCGCGAGCCCCGCGTTCAGGGTGTTGTAAATCCCCTTATGCGGATCCAGCGGATCGTCACGCCGGTCCTGCACGAAGTTGACCTCTCCAATTCCCACCCGCACCGACTGCGCCAGTTGCGGCAGCAGCAAAGGATCGATCTTCAGATTCGACACCCCCACGTGCCTGTACGTGAAATCGTAAAAGAGCGTGATCGATTTCGAATAATGATGCGTCAGCTTGATCGTCGCCTCCTCGCGCTTTGACTGGAAGGTCCGCACATCGAACGTGTCGTCATACAGCACCGAAAACGAAGCGTCGAACTTCGACAGGTTGAAGATCCGCGGCACCGTATAGTTGGCGACGGCCCGCCGCTGCAGTGTCGAAATCACTCCCTGCAGACTCACGGTCTGCGCGCGCCCGAAGAGGTTCAGCCTGCTGAGCCCGAGCGAGACTCGCGGACTCACCCCAGGCGCGCCGCCCGGATCCGAGAGATCGGTGACCGCGTTGCTCCCGCCGATGCGCGCGAACTGCAGGCCGAAACCGGTCGTGATCGAATATCGCCGCGCCTCGTCGATGTCGTAGACCACGTACTTCCGGTCTTCGGCGCCGCTCGGATTCTGAATCGCCATGTTGACCTGCGAAAAAATTCCGAGATCGTAGAGCTTCTTCTGCGTATCGGCCATGGCGCCCGGCGATAGCGGATCGTTCGTGTGCAGCTCCATCTGCTGCTCCACCAGCTTCGGTTTGGTGGTCGAAAGCCCAGTCGTCACCACCTGGCGCACAAACTGCTGCTGCCCTTCGTCGATCGTGAATTCGAGAGCGATCGTGTGAGGCTCCGGCCCCGGCTTCGAATTCCACTCGAATGTGGCATTGGCGAATCCGTTTTCGCCATAACGCCGGATGATCGTCTCGCGGTCCGACGCCACGTTGAACTCGCTGAAGATCTGCCCGGTCTGCGAGCTGAGCAGCGGAACGATGGTCGAGACGCTGAGCTTGTTCGCTCCCTTGATGTCGAGCGACGAGACAACGTATTGCGGCCCTTCCGTGATGGTGAGATACAGCGCCAGATCGCCCGTCTTTCCCTTGAAATCGTCCACCAGCCGCGACATCACCTGCACGTCGCGAAACCCGTTCGATTCGTAGAGGTCCTTGATCGTGTCGATATCGCGTTTGACATAGGCCTCGCTGTAGCGGCCCTGGCGGAACGCAAATGACTTCGGCGTCAAAAACAATCGTTCCCGAATAGTCTTCTGGTCGAAATACCTGTTGCCCGAAATATCGAGGAAGACGAATGTGTGCCGCTTGCCCTTCTCGATCGCATAGGAGATTTCGGTCATGCCATCCTTCTGGGCCAGCTCGCGGAAATCGACCGTGACGTCGGAATATCCCTGCGCCTGAAAATAATCGCGCAGGTTGTTCTTTCCCTCCGTCAGCAGATCGTTATCGACCGTGTGCTCTTCGAAAACGGGCACGTTCTCCCGTAACTGGCGCTTCGAAATCTTGACCCCGGGTGTCGTAATCTTCACCGTCGGACCCGGATCGACAGTGATCCGCGGCTTCCCGAGCTTCCCATCCGGTTCGATGCCGTTCAAAACCACCGTCGCCATCAGGCGATTCGAATTCTCGTATTTCAGCCGGACGCTGTCGATCCCGTTCCGCGTCTTGTTCAGCGTGATGCCGCGGTATCCCGGCAACAAAAACCGATGCCAGTGCGTCGCCTTCGTAATCGCCTGCGGGTCAAGAACTGTCGTATCCCCGCTGATCTGCGGCGTCTCGTAGCGCGCGCGTTTGCCGGTCGTGACCCGGAACGTGACATGCACCTGCTGATATGCCGCCTCGTACTTGTATTCCGGTTCAACCTTCGGATCGAAGTATCCGTCGTCGACCAGCAGCTTCCGGATGTTCTCCAGCGCCACCGGAATCTGCGCCATATCGAAGGGATCGCCCAGTTGCAGCCGCGACGCATTAACGATCTGGCCCCCATTGGGGGGCTCGGCGAAGTCGACCGTGGCGCTGACGTTTCCGATGAACCAGCTGTTTTTCGTAATGAATGTCACCGCCAGACCGCCCGCGGCCGGAGTCACATCCGCCTGAATATCCTGATAGCGTCCGGATGCGTACAGGCGCTCGATCGCCGCGCGAATATTGGCTGCCGTGTAAGTGTCACCCGCTTTCACCGGCAGCAGCCCGGCGAGTTCCGATGCTTCGATCGGCTGTTGGGCCGGATCGAAGCCGACGCTCGCAATTCGCTCTCCTTCGAAACGAGCGATGTCCGTTTGCGGGCTCTGGGCCTTTGCGCCCAATCCGAAATGAAGCAGAAGAACGGCCACGATGCCTGTGACATACCGGTGCCGCACCAGATTCATCCTAGCGCGCAAGGGCCGCGATGTGTCCGCGCCACAGGTTTACAACGTGGCACGGGCGCTCCGGCCCCCCGCGCCGGCCTTGTTCTCCTCGCAACGTCATGGCCATACGCCGGGCATAAAAAAGAGGGTCCACAGACGAATCTGTGGACCCTGTTGTGAATACGGTTGCGCCCGCGATCGAGTTACTTCGATCCCGGCACCCTGTTCGGATTCTGCGTCGCCTTGATGTGGCCTTCGAAGAAATCCTTGTTGTTCTCCTCGCAGGAGTACTCCATGATTTCCCAGTCGGGCCGCAGGGTGAACGTCCGGGTGTTCTTCCACGGCTTGGTGTAGAACTCCGGATCGTCGATCGTGATCTCGTACGCGATGTGCCCGAGATCGGTGCGTGTGTAGCGCTCGATCACGTGCAGTTTGTCGCTGGTCGGGTGGCCGTTCGTGTCGAGCCGGATGCGGCCATTGAAATTGGTGGAGTCGAGCACCAGCGTATCGCCGTCCCACCTCGCGATCGTGTCGCCGAACCAGGTAGGCGTCGTGCTTTTGCTGTGCTGGTTGGTGAACTTCGCCAGATGGAACCAGGTGTTCTGCTCCCACAGGAAGCCGAGGTACCCGGCGTTCTGCATGATCTGCAGCGGGTCTGGCGAATTGACCGACCGCACCAACCCGAAAGGCATGCACGATCCCGTGTAGTCGCCATTGGTGGCGGCATCATAGGCATCCCACATCGCCTTGCCCTTCGCGGTAAACGGCAGCAGCTTATTATGCTTTCCGTTCGGATTCCTGGGCGGCGTTGGATCGTCCGGCAGCGACTCGTCGGGAGTCTGATTGCGCCCGTACGCCGTCATGTCGGGCGTATAGGGGCGCTCCCAGAGCCCGCTGAAGTCGGGCTTGCCGTCCGGCATTTTTGGCGCCGGACCGGTCGGCGTCTGGGGTTGTCGCCGCGTCGCCGCGCCCTGCCCCTGGCCATAAGCCGGAATGACCGCCACCGCCGCCAAAAGCGCACCAGTGGCGATCCAGTTGATGAAATGCTTGCTCACGTGAAATTCTCCTGATTTGATGGGCGCGAATTACTTTGCCGAGCCCCGCGAAGCGCCGTCGTCGGCCGATCCGGCGAACACTGTTCTGCCGTCGGGAAGCTTCACCGATCGCGCGTTGCAGGTATTGGTGCCGTCTTTCGCGCGGCGTCCGTCAATCGTGATGACATCGCCTTCCTTCAGCGCGTCCTTGGTCCAGCCGTTGCGCGTCAGCGAATTCGGCGGGCCGCCTTCGCACTGCCAGCGAACGGTCTTCCCGCTCTCGTCTTTGGCGTCGAGATAAAGCCAGATGTGCGGATTCTGCCACTCGACCTTAGCCACCGGCCCGTTGAGCATCACCTTCTTGCTGTCGTCGAACTCAGCCGCGAAAGAATGGTGAGCCAATATGGGCAGCGCGGCCGCGAGCAGCGCTCCCGCCACAGTGACAGCGAGCTTCGTTTTCATTGAGTAACCTCCCGTGCAAGCCACCGGACATCCCTTTAGGGTGCCGGCTCCGGTCGTCCCTTCTGGGGCGCCGGTTACCGGGCCAGCCTTATAAATATATGCTATCCCGGCGCGAAATTTCAGGTCGCAAGCTATCATGCGCGCGGTGGCCATGTCAAATTGGGCCGATCCGCGCCTTTTCTTGACATCCACCCGGCCGCCCTATAGCATTCCGGAAATGCCGGCCAATCACCCCTTGACCCAACCTTCCCGCCGGGACCTCCTCGGCAGCCTCGCCACCCTCGGCGCGGCCACCCTGCTCAAGCCGGGTCCGCTGCCCGCGCAAACGTCGCCCGCCAACCCGCGCCTGATCGATATCCATCGCCACTTCATCTCGCCCGCGTTTCTCAAAGTGCTGAACGCGAAAACAGGGAAGAAGGTCCCGGGCTTCACCAGCTTTTTCCCCCTCGGACCATGGAACAACTACTCGCCCGCGCGCGACATTGAAACCATGGACGCGCAGGGCATCGCCACCTCGCTCGTTTCGACGACCTCGCCCGGCACCTGGTTCGGCGATCGCGACGAGACGCGGGGTCTCGCGCGCGAGATGAATGAGTTCGGCGCCCGGATGACGTCGGATCACAAAGGCCGCTTCGGCCTCTTCGCCCTGCTGCCGATGCCCTCCGTGGACGATTGCCTGAAGGAAATCGAGTACGCCTTCGACACGCTCAAAGCCGATGGCGTCGGACTCCTCACGAGCTACGGGACCAAATATCTCGGCGACGCGTCATTTCAGCCGATCTTCGATGAGCTCAACCGCCGCAAGGCCGTGGTCTACACACATCCGATCGATGCGCCCTGCTGTCAGGACATCTCACTCACCGGCGTCACTCCGACCACTCTTGAATTTCCGACGGACACCACCCGCTGCATCCTGAGCCTCATCTCGTCGGCGCCGAACACTCCGTCGCCCGCCACGCGCTACGGCGATACGCGCTTCATCTTTTCCCATGGCGGCGGAACACTGCCCGCGATCATCGGACGCGTCGGCATCGGCGGCCCCGACGACCTGCCCGATAACTTCGCCAAACCGGCCGTGCGCGATTCCCGGCTTTACCACCTGCGCCGCTTCTACTACGACACCGCCATGGCGACAAACCCGGTCCAGATCGGCGCGCTGAAAACGATCGCGGGGACGTCTCAAATTCTTTTCGGCACCGATTACCCCTTCGGCGGCGATGCGGTCAAGCATCGTCAGGGGCTGGAGAAGTGTGGGCTCACGCCGGAGGAACTGCGCGGGATTTTCCGGGAGAACGCGGCGAAGTTCCTGCCGAAATACGCGTAAGTTACTCCGCCAGCGGGTTCACCCACCGCAGCTCCGTAAACCGCGCAAAGTCCCGATCCGCAGACGCCAGCACCGCCCCGTGTTCAATCGCCAGCGCAGCGAGGATGGCACCCGTCATCCTTGCGCCGGTCACGCGGTACTCCACCACCAGCCTCTCCAGAATTCGCGCATGCGCCGGCCCTGGATTCAGGAGGACCGTACTCGGGTCGTCGATCCATTCCCCCACAATCGAAAACGCCTGCTTCGCCGGAAGCGGAGGATCCCTGACTCGCGGGCTCGTGCTTACCCGAATGAACGTCCACAACACGACCCACGGAAGGGCAATGGTTTCCCCCGATTCGCCCAGACGCTCGAGCCAGCGCGATGCCCGGTCCTGCTCGGCGCCTCCGGCTTCATACGCATACAGCAGGATGTTCGCATCGACAAGCGTCATCGATGGAACGGACCCTCGGCGTATTCCAGCAGTTCCCCGATATAGTCGTAATTCAGTCCCGGAACACGCCGGCCCATATTGACGGGGACAATCTTCAGCGTCCGCTTCTGCTTCGTCCCCGCTTGGACCAGCGCTTGGCGCAGCAGTTCGTTCAAGGTATTCCTGAACGTAGCCCCCCGAACCTTGCTTTCGTGCTTGACCCGTTCCACGACGTCATCGTCGAGCGTCACAGTGGTCCTGATGCTCATGATGCTTCCAGATTAGCATCGCACGCATCATTTTTCATTCACTTCGCTGGGTGGGAGTGGATTACACATCCATTCAATGACTTACAAGATTCAACTGCTTGACGCTCTACCGCATTCTGCTATCAATAGATCTGGAAGCTCTTGGCCCTCGTCCTCAAATTGGCTTCGGTTTTTCAAACCTCCAATTGGCTCCGATTTTTCAAACGGGGCGGCAGGCGTCTGATAGAATCCGCTATTCCAAAGGAAGGAGAGCCCCCATGCCGGAAAAACCCCTGAGCGTCCGCAGTTGGCTCACCCTTTTCACATCTTTCATCATCCTGACCGTCGCCTTCGCCTTTGGCTTATTCTGCTGGCCCGCCATCTACCGCCCGCTCACGAAAACCTTCGGCTGGACCTTCGCCCAGGCCAACGCCGGCGGCTCCATCATCCTCTTCCTGATCGGTATCCTCTCCCCGGCCGTCGGCACGCTCGTGGACAAATTCAAGCCGAAGCGCGTCATCCTCGGCGGCACATTTCTCATCGCCATCGCCCTCTGCCTGCTCTCGACCATCCAGTCGCGCCCGCAGTACTACGCTTTCTGTTTCCTGCTCGGTGCCGGCGCCTCCGCCGTTTCGATCCTGCCGACCTCTATCCTCATCGGACCCTTCTTCTCCCGCTGGCGCGGCCTCGCCGTCGGCTTTATCAACGCCGGCATCGGACTCGGCGGCTTCATCGCCCCACGCCTCGCCACCGCCGAAATCGCGCAGCGCGGAATACCAGGAATGTTCCTTATCCTCGCGGCTTCGATGGCGATTCCGTTCGTCCTGACGCTGATCGTCGTCGACAACAGCGCCCAGCCGCGCATCCGTACGAATTCAACGCGTGTTCCCGCGCGGGCCGAACTGGTCCGCATGCCGATGTTCTGGATCTTCGGGATTGCTCTCTTCTTCAGCGCGCACGCCATGCTCGGCGTGCAGCAGAACCTGATCTCTTACCTGACCGGCGCGCACGTCGCTCCAAAGGACGCCGCGTTCATCCTCGCCATCGCACTCGGCGCCGCCGCGCCCGGCAAGCTCATCAGCGGCGTGCTCGCCGATCGTGTCAACGCCCGCGCCGGCATGATCTTCAGCGTTATCTGCGTCGCGCTCGGCGTGCTTGCCCTGCTCAACACCCCGCCCCAATCGGACCTCATCCTCTGGATCGGCATCCTCTTTGGACTCGGCTACGGCGGCATCTTCAACGCCGCCCCGACCATCATCTTTGAGTACTTCGGAACCCACCAGGTCGGCAAAGCGCTCGGGCTCTTCTACGTCTTCTTCGGACTCGGCACCGCCAGCGGCGGCGAGCTCGCCGGATATCTCTACGACGAAACGCATCGCTGGTCGGTGCCCTTCACAGTCGACCTCGCCCTCGCCTGCGTGAGTCTTCTCATGCTCCTCGCCGTGGCGCGCGCACTCGCGCCCGCGGCGTCCACAATCATGTCGACGCCAGGATTTGAAAAATGCTGATCTTCGAGGGCGCCTGCTGGAAGTTCGGCCACAACATCCCCACCGACCTCATCACCCCCACGCACATCATGTGGAAGCGCGCCGATGAGATGGCGAAGCATGTCCTCGAAACCGCCAATCCCGACTTCCCCGTAAACGTGAAGCCAGGCGACATCCTCGTCGCCGGACGTAACTTCGGCTGTTCTTCCGGCCGCGCCCTCGCCGCCAAAGCACTCAAAGCCACCGGCATCGGGGCGATCGTAAGCGAACTTTTCTCCCGCACTTTTTACCGCAACGGCCATGAGATCGGGCTCCCGCTTCTCGAGGCCCCCGGCGTGCACGCCCTTGTCGAGACCGGCCATCGCCTGCGCGTCGACATCGTGCGGGGCACGGTGGAGAACCTCACGACCGGCCAGTCGCTCCGCGGAAATCCGCCATCCGAATTCCTCCTCGAAATGGTCACGGCCGGCGGACTCATCCCGCTCCTCAAATCCGGCTCGAAGTATTTCTCGGGCGTGGCGCGTGGAACAAACCAATGATTCTTCTCTCGAACGAGGATGTCGAGAAGGCTCTCACCCCCGAGGACGCCATCGCCGCCACCGAAACGATCTATCGGGAGCTGGCCGAGGGCAAAGCTATCAATCGCCCGCGCAGCCAGACTTACATGCCGGTCGAATCCGTGAACAATCCCGGCTTTAAATACCGCTTCAAATCGCAGGAAGGCAGCGGCGTCGCGAGCGGCGTCTGGGCGCTGCGCATCACCTCCGACATGGCGGGTTTCTCGTTCACCAATGGCGTCAAGCGCCGCCGGATTCTGCCCGTCGCCACCGGCAATCGCTATTGCGGACTAGTGATTCTCTTCGACCTCGAGCGCATCGAGCCGATCGCCATCATGCCCGACGGCGTGATTCAAAAGGTCCGGGTGGCTGCCCTCAGCGTCGTCGGTGCGAAGTATCTCGCGCCCGCAAAGCCGCGCGTTCTCGGACTCTTCGGCAGCGGCTGGCAGGCGAGCGCCCACGTTGAGTTTCTCTCGAGCGAGTTCGCGTTCGAAAAAGTCAAAATCTACAGCCCGAACCAGGATCACTGCCGGGCGTTCTGCGCGCACTGGTCCGCGAAACTCAGACGCGAAATCGAGTGCGTTGACTCATCGCGAAAAGTCGTCGAAGGCAGCGACTTTGTGCAGGCCGCGACGGCCGCCTGGGACGCGGTATTCGACGGCCAACTCGTAGAGAAGGGGATGTACATCGCCTCCATCGGCGGTTCGGACGCCAGCAACAAGCGCCGCGAGATCGACGACGAGACGATTCGCCGGGCTGATTTATACGTGGTGCACTCGAAGGATGTCGCGCGCCTCGATCAATCGCCCGACGTCTGGGAAGTCGCGCAGAAAGGAATCAAGTCCTGGGATTCGATTGCCGAAGTGCAGGACCTCGTAGCTGGCGCCGTCAACGGCCGCACGTCGTCCGATCAGATCACGGTATTCAACAACAACACCGGCGCGGGTACGCAGTTCGCCGCTGTCGGCGCGGCGGTCCTCAAACGCGCGAAAGCCATGGGACTCGGCCGCGAGCTCCCAACGGAATGGTTCACCGAAGATGTGTCGCCGTAACCTCCTCTCTGTGGCGCGGGCATTTGTGCCGGCGCTTGTCGCCCGCAGAAGAACCACTTGACCAACAATGCAGATTAACCAATCTCGACTTGCTCAACTTCAGGAGTTAATGGCCGAGCACCACTGGGACCATCTCATCCTCTACGGCCACACCTGGCGCAAGGACTACTTCCGCGCTCTCGTGAACTTCAACTTTTCCGGGCCGCACGCCGCGGCCGTGGTCGATCGGACAGGCGAAGTGCGCGTCATCACCTCCGACCCCTGGGATGCCGAAGCCCTCGCCATCCCCTTCACACCTGACTTCGCCAAAGCGCTTCCCTCCGGCGGCAAAATCGCCATCGCCGGCAAGGAGCTCATGCAGTCGCGCCTCACCAGTGCCGATCACATCTCCGCGACGTACACCGTCGAAGAACTCCGCCGCGTCAAGACCGAAGACGAGCTCATCCGCATCCGCCAGGCCGCCGAGCTATCCGACAGCGGCTATCAGCACTTCGCACAGGCCGCGCAGCCAGGCATGACCGAGTACGAACTCGTCGCCGAAACCGAAGCCTTCCTCAAAGGCCACGGCGCCGAGGACAATTTCCAGCTCATCGCGTCCGGCGGCACCGAAGTCGTCGGCATGAAACCCCCGACGGAGCGCAAACTCCAGCCCGGAGATTCCGTCACCACCGAGCTCACCCCGCAGATCGACGGCTACTGGGCGCAAATCTGCCGTACGCTCGTGATCGGCGAACCCAACACCGCGCAGCAGGAAGCGTACGGCATCTTCGCCGAAGCCCGTCAGGCCGCCGAGGACAAGCTCAAACCCGGCGTCGACATCGCCGAGGTCGCCACCGCGACCAACGACGTCTTCCGCAAGTATGGCTATGGCGAATACACCGGGTCGAAGTACACGCGCGTGCGCGGCCACAACCTCGGCCTGCACCCCGACGAGAACCCGTATGTCCTCGAAGACGTGCACTACACCGTGAAGGAAGGCATGGTCGTGATCTGCCATCCCAACACGTACCTGCCGCTCTCGGGCTACATGGTTTTCGGCGACACGCTGCTGGTCACCGCGAACGGCTGCACGTCCCTCAATACAACCGAGAGGAAACTTTTCGCTCAATGAAACGCGGCTGGATCACGTGGGATAAATCCGAAATCCACCCGTCGGTGTTCGACGCGCGCCTGGCTGTCGCGCGAAAGGAACTCGCCGCGCGCGACCTTCCCGCGCTCGTCGTCTACACCGATGTATGGCGCTCCAACCAGGGCCGCTATCTCGCGAACTTCATGCCGTATTGGAATCGCGCGTTATTGGTCATCCCGCGCGACGGCGCGCCGATCCTGCTCTGCGGACTCTCGCCGCGCGTCTATCCGTGGATTCGCTCTGTCACCATCCTCGACGAAATCCGCCCCAGCCAGAACATCGCGCAGCAACTGACGAACCTCTGCTTTGAAAGAGGCTGGATGAAGATCGGCATCCTCGATCTCCCGCAGCTTCCGAGCGATCTCGCGATCCCGAATTCCATCGATGTGCCCTGGAGCGCGATCCATCCCGAGCCGGATGAAGCCGAGCTCTCGATGTACCGCCGCGCGGCGAAGATGGCGCGCGAGATTCTGGAAGCCGCACTCCCCAACGCGGCCGGACTCATCGACCACGAATTTGTCGCCCGACTGGAGCTGACGTACCGCCGCGCCGGCATCGAAGACCTGGTGATCCTTAAGACGAATGGCGGTACGCCACCACTGCCACCGAATGGCTCCGTGCTGGCAAACTCCTGCGCAGTATCGGTGGCGATGGAATATCGCGGCCATTGGGTGAAGATTGCCCGATCCGGCTTCCCGGTGTCGACCCATGCGATGAAGACGGAACTGCTCTCCGGGCCATACCCGTACGAGCACTGGGATCAAGGCAATCTTCCCCTCGGCGCGATCTTCGCGATGATGTCGAGGTCATCGGGCGACACCTATCGCCAGACCGCCTGCGGTCCCGAGCTCTTATGAACGTCATCGAGAAAATCCTTGCGAAAGCGAGCGGTAACAAAGAGGTGCGCCCCGGCGACGTCGTCGTCGCCAACGTCGACCTCATGGTGATGCACGATCTCAGCGCCAACTTCGTCATGAAGGTCTTCGAAAACGAAATGGAGAACGCGAAAATCGCCGATCCTTCCCGCATCGCCTTTGCCTTCGATCACAACTTCGCGCCCGCCACGCAGGCGGCTGCCGAAGCTCTCGCCGCCGTCCGCAAGTTCGCCGCGAAACATGGCATCAAAAACGTCTTCGACTGCGGATGCGGCAGCGTCCACCACGCCATCATCGAAAACCGCCTCTGGAAGCCCGGCCAGATCATCATCGGCTGCGATTCGCACACGCCCATCTACGGTGCGCTCGGCGTCTTCGCCACCGGCGTCGGCAACAACTCCATGGCCGCGCTCGGATTCCAGCACCATCTCGGCTGGTTCCGCGTCCCCGAAACAATTCTGGTTCACTTCCATGGCAAGACCGGCGCCGCCGTTACCCCGCGCGATGTCTCGCAGTATCTCGTCGGCAAGCTCGGCGAGGACGGCGCCGTCTATAAAGCCATCGAGTATGCGGGCCCCTGGATGCAATCGCTCACTGTCGAAGACCGCATGCTCTTCCCGCTGCAATCGATCGATGTCGGTGGCAAATGCGGCTACGTCAATCCGGATGAAAAGACCGTCGCATACGCCGGCGTCGCCGCGGTCGACATGCCGGTCAACGACGCGAATGTCAAATACGTTGACACACTCGACATCGACGTCGGTAAGCTCGAGCCGCAGATCGCCTGCCCGCCGACTGTCGGTAACGTGAGGCCAATCGATGAAGCCGTCGGGATCCCCATCAACATTGCGGAAGTCGGCGGCAGCACCGGCGGACGCATCGAAGACATCCGCATGCTCGCCCACGCTTTCGCAAACAGGAAGCTCCACCCGCACGTGCGCCTGCAGGTTGTCCCGGTCTCGCGCGGCGCTTACAGCATGGCGCTCAAAGAAGGACTCATCCAGACGCTGCACGATTCCGGCGCAAACATTTTTCCGCCCAGCGCAGGATCAAACCAGGCCTTCAACATGGGCGCAATGGCGGAAGACGAAGTCATGCTCTCGACCCAGGCCCGCAATTTTCCGGGACGCAACGGCCATCCGAAAGCCCGCCACTATCTGGCGTCAACGCTCACGGTCGCGGCCTCGGCGATCGCCGGCAAGATCACCGATCCGCGGACACACGCTTGAAATCTGTTCATGTCGCACCAAACGCGCGCGGATACATCAATAAGTGATAAAATCCTCAGCCGGATGGCGATTTAAGGAGGTTCACAAGTTAATGAAGCGAATTCTGGGATGTTTGGCCCTGTTCGGATCGATGGCCGGCGCGTTGCTGGCGCATCACTCGCTCGCGGGCGTGTACGACATGAAAGCCGAAAAAGAGCTGGCGGGGACTGTCAGCAGTATCAAATTTTCGAACCCCCACGGCTCGCTGACTGTCGCGGTTAAAGGCGCCGATGGCACGTCTACCGACTGGGTGCTGACGCTCGGGTCCGCCACGGCTCTTGCGCAAAGAGGGATCGGCAAGACCGGACCGAACGCGCTCCACACCGGCGACAACATCACCGTGAAGTTCCTCCCGGCGAAGGACGGCAGCCCGCTGGGATTTCTCAAGACGGTGATCATGCCGGACGGACGGGTAGTCCAGATATCGGCCGGTAACCCGAACGATTAACAGAAGAAGGGGAATCATCATGGCTGTTCTACGAAAGATCTTTGGGACAAGTATCGCGATCGCAGTCGCTCTGACGGTCAGCGGACCGTCCTCGGCCTTTGCGCAGGCAGGAGGCTCTGCCCCTGCAGCGCCGGCTCAGGGTGGCCGGGGTGGGGGCGCCGGAGGTGGTGGACGAGCCGGCGGCCGCGGAGGTCGAGGCGGCGCGCCGCTATACACCCCGGCAGCCGGTGCGAAGGACCTGAAATCAGTCCTTTTCAATTGGGCCTGGTATATGGGCATGCTCCGAAGCAGTGAGGAGCGAGACCTGATGATGTCGCTCGAATACCAGGGCAAGGGCACCGTTCAGGTGGACGGACAGCCCTGCAATGTAACGAAGTATCGAACCAGCATCAGCTACCAGACGTCAGGCGAGCGGGTTCAGTACACGGGCACTCGGTCCAATGGCCAGGCGTGCTCAAATGTCGAAGTCCTCAGTGGAGCGTATGCCTGGAACGAAGACATTCCTGGCGCCGAACTCGTTCCCGGTAAAGGCAAGGCGACGCCGATGCCCGCAACTGTGGAGGAACGGATGATTCGCCTGTGGGCAGGTCCGCAGGGTGCGTTCAAGGGCGCGATGGCGGGGACAAGCGACCCACCGGAAATGGCGCCCAGGCCGCAACGCGTGCCTGCTGACGTCTCAAAAGCAGGGAAAACCTCCGTCGCGTGGGAAAACAATAAGCCCGTCGTGACGTTCCCGATTCCGGGCGTCCCCAATGCGACCGCGAGCGCCACACTCGACGCGAAGTTCATGCCCGAGCGCGTGGTTGTGAAGCAGGGAGCGAAGACTTACGAGTTCACCTACAGCAACTATAAGGACTGGAACAATCCCCTGAATCCGGCGGAGGCGTTCTACGCGGGCAGGATGACCGAGAAACAGAACGGCGCCATCGTCCGCGACATTACGACGACGGTGACGGAAACGGGACAAATGTATGTCGTGATGCCGGTTCCGGCAAGCGTCAGGGCGGCGATCAAGCCAACGAATCAGCCTCCCACCTGGACTCTGAATACCGACGCACCGCCGAAGCAGCCTGTGGCATCCGGCGAAACCCCGCGGCTGGCCGACGGACATCCGGATCTGACAGGAAACTGGGGTGGCCCACCTCTTTCAATTACGGGTGGTGGGAACCGCCGATGTGATCCAACGCAGGTGAAGGGTGGGGGAATCAGCCCCGAGACCGGCTGCTCAAACCCACAAGACAACTTCTGGCTGGATTATGAGTGGATCTCACCCTCGCGGTTTGGTTTAACAGGCACCGCGGAGGTATTGAGGCCGAGTCATCCCATGTACAAACCCGAGTTTTGGGACAAGATTCAGGAACTCGATCAGTGGACGAACAAGTACGATCCAATCATGACCTGTCAGCCGATGGGACTGCCGCGGGAGGGTACACCGTCGCGCATTCTCCAGTCGCCGACCGACATCATCTTTCTGTACACAACCAGCGATTACGGGGGCGGAAATATGGAATTCCGCGATATCCCGACCGACGGCCGAAAGCGCCCGGAAACGGTCGAGGCCTATTACAACGGGCTTTCGATCGGCAAATGGGAGGGCGACACGCTGGTGATCGATTCCACCAACTTCGTCGATACCACCTGGTTCGGACGGGGCGGCCTGCTTCATTCCCCCGACATGCACATGGTTGAGAAGCTGACTCGGAAGGGCGATGAAATTCTTTACCAGGCGACCATCGAGGACCCCTACCTCATCGAGCCATGGGTGATGCCGGACAAGATTCTGCGGGTGCGTCAGGGCCCACCACAAATCATCCATGAGCGCGCCAATTGCGAAGTGTACGAGACCAAGGACATCACCGGTCAGGAACGACACTAACCGTTCTTTAGTTGCCAGACCCGCAGCCCGTTTCGGAGTCCACTCCGGGACGGGCTGTTTTTGTCTGGCGAGATGCAGGACAAGGCAGGATAACCGGCTAGGGTTGGCGGCTGGCGGGCGGAACAATGCCGTTCAGCCGCGCGTACACAACCAACTGCCCGTAGGTGTCCTGCGTGTGCATCATCAGGAACTCCACGATTCTGAGGCGGCTCACCTGCGGACCCATGAAGAACCCCGTCGGTCCCGGTGAATTGATGCGCGCCAGCAGCCCCTGCTCGCCGAACTCCTTGATGACCACCGTGCCATAGTCGCCCACGCTCTGAAGCGCTGCCATCGACGCCGCCTTCGACGTTGCTTTGTCGTCGATCTTCGGCGCCGGAGCCTTCGCGCCGAGGCCCTGCAACAGCATTAGATTCACCTGTGCCGCGTGCAGCACGCGTTCCCCAAACGATTGCTGGGCCGGCGTGGGTTTGTAGTTGAATTTGTCTTCGGGCATCGCGCTGGCGAGCCCGTAGAGCATTACATTGTTGCGCGACCAGTCGTTTTCGATTTCGCACCCAAGATTGGCGCAGGGGCCCATGAAAGCAGGCTGTTGCTGCGGCGGTTTGGCGGCCGGTGTCTGGGCGCTCAGCGTGCTGGCGCACAGCAGGAACAGGGGAAGAGCTTCGCGTCGAGTCATACTGCTCAGTGTAAGCGGCCCATGTGTGACGATTCGCTGAAACATCTTCGGCTACTTGATTAATGAAATCGCCGAGCGAAGCGCCGGCGGCAAAACCCCGGATTCACGTGCCTGCTCGCCGCCGCGATGCAGCAGAACATTGTTTGTGCGCGCACAACGGCCTTCGTCCTGTGCGCAACGCCGGCACAAGATCCGCGACCGGCCGGTCACAGAACGAAGGAAGCGGGGCAGCATTACTTCACCATCGCGATCGCATCGCCGGGACGCAACACGCCGGGTTGAACGACGCAAGCGTAAAATCCGCTCATCCCCCAAACCGGCGTCGCGGGATCGCCCACCATCGCGCGTTCATCGAAGATCGCCGCCTGCAGTCCGGTTCCATACTTACGCAACGCGCTGCAGGGGACGCGCACTTCCGTCAGTTGGATCACGGCTTCGCCCACGCCGAAACGCTGCCCAATCCGCAGCGAGCGCCGACCGAGACCTCGCGTCGTCAGGTTCTCTCCGAGCGCGCCGCGGAACACCGGGAAGCCGCGCCCGGCAAGCGCGTCCACACCCTCCGCGGTGATCAGAAGAATCGCGCGCCGGGGCGTGCCGTGAAATTGCGGATGCCGCCAGCCATCGCCTCAATGCCGGCCGTCGTCACACGCCCTTCTTCAATCGCGTGATTGGGCAACCCTCCGGGCGAGATGCTGACCTGCGCGACGATGCCGTTCACTTTTTCGCCGGCTCGCTGATCCCGGCTATATTGCCCTCGGTGTCCTCAAAGTAGGCGACGGTCACGACATTCGGAATGAGGAATTTCTCGGTCACCATCCTGCCGCCATTGGTTTCGATCGCGCGAATCGTGGCGTCGATGTCCGCCACTCCGATCGTGCACTCGAACCCGATCATCCGTCCGTTGGGCGCGAGTTCGCGGCGCTCCTGCAACAATCCGCCGACGGCGCGCACCTGCTCGGCGCCGGTTTCGATCAGATAGAAATTCGGCGGCCCCCACGGCTCGAACGTCCATCCGAAGACGTTCCGGTAAAAATCTCGCGCGCGCGGCACATCGTCCGCGTTGATGGCGAAGCGGCCAATATTATTCGGCATAGCGGCAGTATAGGGCACTGCGGCGCGGTCCCGCTTGCGCTACATTGACAAAAAATGTCGCTTGCCCGCCAGAACTCCGCTGCCGCGCCGCGGCTCACCGCGGAACAGGAGCCCTTCCTCGCCGTCCGGTCGCTGGCTACCAATTACTCCAGCGGCTACACGATCGAACGTCATCAGCATCCATGGCACCAGTTGCTCTTCGCCAGTTCCGGTGCGATGACGGTCTCGACGCCGGAGGCATCATGGATGGTTCCCACTGGAAGAGCTGTTTTCATCCCCGCCCGCAACCCGCATGCCATCCGGATGTGGGGCCTCGTCGAAATGCGGACGCTCTACTTCTCGCCGCCTCTCACGAATCCTGAACATCCGCACTGCCGCGTCATGGAGGTCTCGCCGCTGTTGCGCGAGCTGATCCTGCGGACCGTCGAACGCGCCGGGCTCGACTCCCGCGCCGTGCCCGATTCATGGATGATCCGCCTGCTCGAAGACGAGGTGAAGGCCGCCGCGGCCGGTGATTCGCCGCTGGCGCTGCCGCTGCCCTCCGATGAGCGCGCTCTTGCGGTGGCGCGCCATATTCTCGAACAGCCCTCGCTCCGGGAAACGGTGGATGATGTGGCGCGGCAGTTCGGCCTCGCCCGCCGCACGCTGGAGCGGCGCTTCCGCGATGCAACCGGCATGAGCTTCGGTATGTGGCGCCAGAAAGCCCGGCTGCTCGATTCGATCCGGTTGCTCGCCGAAGGCAGGTCCGTGACGGAGACTGCGCTCGACTGCGGCTATTCCAGCGTCAGCGCGTTCATCGCGGTCTTCAAAGGCACTTTCGGCTATACGCCGGGCAATTTGTAGGACATCGCATCGGTAACTTCGGAACTTTTCGGGAGTATTTCCGTCTAAGGTCAGAATGGAGGAACGCCCCGGCGCACGACTATGACCACCGCGTCGCAGGACATTATTTACGGCTTCCGGGCGCTGTGGAAGAAGCCGGGGTTCACGATTGTCGCGGCGCTATCGCTGGCGCTGGGAATCGCGGCGAATACGGTGATCTTCAGCCTGATTAACACCACGCTGCTGCGCCCGCTGCCGTATGCGGCGCCGGACCGGCTGGTCGAGCTTTGGTCCGTTCCGCTCGACCACAAGGATCAGCGCAACTGGGTCACGGCGTTCAATCTGCTCGCGTTCCAACAGCGGGCGAAATCGTTTCAGACGATGGGCGGGACTCGCGAGCAGGTGTGCAATGTCGGGTCGGAGCTGCACGGGCAGCCGCCCGAGCGGGTCGACTGCGAAAACGTGATGCCTTCGTTGTTCCAGACCCTGGGCGTAAAACCGATTCTGGGCCGCGTGCTGGCGGAGGACGAGAATCCGGTAGACAACGCGGCTCAGGTGCTGGTGATCGGCGAACATTTCTGGGAGAGGCATTTCAATCGCGACCCCGCTGTGATTGGAAAAGTGATGCGGGTCGACGGGCTGGATAAGACGGTGATCGGCGTGATGCCGAAGAATTTTTACGTGTTCGACGATCAGGCCGATTTCTGGACACCGATGAATTGGACGCGGACGGAGATGGCGAGCGCCACTTACGCTCTGGGAACAGTGGCACGTCTGAAGCCGGGGGTCTCGATCAGGCAGGCGCAGGCGGAGATGGATACATTGGCGGCCCAGCAACTGGCCGCGGATCCGGTGCGCAACAAGAACGTGGGCGCGACGGTGCAGCCGCTGGCAGACGCTCTCTATGGCGACCTGAGGCAACCCCTGCTGCTGTTGCAGGGAGCGGTCGCGCTGGTGCTGCTGATCGGCTGCGCGAATGTGGCGGGATTGCTGCTGGCGCGCGCGGCTTCGCGGAGAACCGAGATCGCGGTTCGCGCGTCGATCGGCGCCGGGCGGTCGAGGATTGTCCGGCAGTTGATTGCCGAGAGCCTGCCGCTTTCGGTGCTGGGGGGCCTGCTGGGGGTCATGCTGGCGTGGGTAGGGCTGAAGCTGTTTATCGCGGCCGCGCCGCCGGGGTTTCCACGGCTGAGCGAGCTGTCGATCCACCCCGTGGTTTTGGGCTTCACCGCGGCGGTTGCGATTCTTACGGCGCTGGTATTCGGGATCGTGCCGGCGCTGCAGGCGTCGAAGGCGGACCTCATGGGATCTCTCAAAGAGAGCGGGCGCAGCGGAACCGATGGAGCGGCCCGGCAGCATCTGCGGAGCGCGCTGGTGACACTGCAGATTGCGATGGCGCTGGTACTGCTGATCGGTGCGGGACTGATGATCAACAGCTTCATCCGGATTGAGAGCAACCCGCTCGGCGCGGATCCGAAAAATCTGCTGACGTTCGATCTCCGCTTCGCGCGGGATGAGGCGATCAAGCCGGTCGCGAGGTATCGCAACCAGGGTGTTTGGGAGATTAATCCGCGGACGGAGCAAACATTCAAAAGGGTATTTGAGCGGTTGCAGACGCTGCCGGGTGTCATTGCGGTGGCGGGGGCGGGTTCGCCTCCCATTTCCGGATCGCTGGGAATGGGATTTTGGATCGACGGACGCCCACAGACGCCCGACCGCGACGGGATGGCTCCGCAATCGGCGGGCTACATCGCGGTGACGCCGAACTATTTCGCGACGTTGAAGGCCACGATGGCGCAAGGGCGGGATCTCGACAATCGCGATACAGCGTCATCACCGTTCGTGGCTGTGATCAATGAGACTATGGCCAGGAAGTTCTGGCCGAACGAGAATCCGCTTGGCAAGCGGATCCGCATGGATTACGTGCCGGATGAGCCCGTGCGCGAGATCGTGGGCGTGGTGAAGGATATTCGCATGAGCCGCCAGCAAAAGGAGTTTTCGCCATGCGTCTACGTATCCTACCTGCAGCAGACGCGGCGGTTCATGGGCGCGGGTTACGGCTCGCGCGCGGGGATGTTCTTCATCCTGCGCACCCTAGGCAAGCCGATGGGGATTTCCGAAAGCGTGCGGCGTATAGTGGCGGACGTGGATCCGAACCACCCGGTGGCGAACATGCGCACGGTAGAGCAGTATCTCGATCGCCAGGTGCAGTACATTCACCTGTACGTTTTGCTGCTGGGGATTTTCGGCGCCATTGCGGCGGTTCTCGCCGCGATCGGGATTTACGGGGTGATGGCGTACTCGGTGGCGGAGCGAACCAGGGAGATCGGTATCCGGATGGCCCTCGGCGCGCGCGCGAACGACATTTTCCGGCTCGTGGTGTTGCATGCACTGATCCTGCTGACGATCGGGCTGGCGCTGGGATTGGCGGGGTCGTTTGCCCTGACGGGCTATCTTGCCTCGGCCCTGTACGAGGTAAAGGCGACAGACCCGTCAACATTCGCGGCGGTTTCGTTTTTGCTGGCCGTGGTGGCGATTGCAGCGTCTCTGATTCCGACGCGACGGGCAGTGTCGGTGAATCCGACGGTGGCTCTGCGATACGAGTAATACTCAGGACTTGGCGCGCACAACTTTGCCGGCCTATGGTACTGAAGACGAATCACGGGCGTTGGACATGGAACTCCAACGGTGAGCGAGGAATGCCTGATACTCCGCGGTCTGGAACGCGAGTGTTGAGCGCCGCGTAAATACCACGACGTTTTTCGTCGCACTTCGAATCCACCTCTTCAGGTACACTCGTTTCCTGAAGCAAACTGCTGTTGGAGTAAGTTATGCCCTATATGGTTGACTTCGATACAGTGTCGACGGTTGGCCTGGAGTCGTCGCCGGTGGCGGCTGCGCTGGCTGGTCTGCGGGCGCACGAGGCCCGCTACTTCAAGACAAAATACAACCATGTCTTCACGGTGGCGCCGGCCGCCAAAGCCGGGAGCGCCATCGCCTGGGTGGAACGTATCCTCAGGGAGGAGCGCGACATCGTCATCTCGTCTTGCCCGCTCGAAGCGACAGGCTTCCGCATCGAGAACATTCGGATGGCTTACGTGTTCTACGCGAGCGGTCTCGCGATCAACGTGATGTACACCATTGATGACATCAGGAAGCGGGCTGTCGGCTTCAAGCTCTCTGAAGGCATGGAAGTCCCACCCGAGCTTGCCCCGCGGTTCAGGTTTGCCACCCAGAAGTCGAAGTTGGCTGGCGTCATCCGCGGTTCGTACTTTGCGTTCAAGGGAGACTACTGATCGGCCCTGACCGCACCTCGGGTCGACTCGATGGAAAGGGAACGACTGGTCGCCACCGGGCAAGTCTTCGGACGAGCAACGCGCGCCCACTTCCGGATGCCGCACGCTTCTCTCGCGCGAAGTATTCGAGACCATCTCGGATCCGAACGGCGATGCCTGGGGCACAAGGAGGAAGATGGCGAGGCTGAGAACGAGCCAGCGCACGTCTCAGTCTAAACACACTGCAGCCGGGTCAATCAGCCCGCGTGAAGTCTTTGCGGCGATTCGCGGCAGGCCAACAAGCAAACAGATGGGAATGGCCGGCGCCTCACAAGCCGATTCTGTCCATAGATAGAACTGCGAGATAATCAGGACGGCGCGGACCGGTGTCAATCGTCGGCGCTAACGCCACGCGGACGGCGAACCCGCACTCCTCCGGCTAAACCCACTCTGGTTTCAGTAATCATGCCCGCCGTCTCCCTCCGCAACGTCGCCAAGATCTACCCCGGCGGCGTCGAAGCTCTGCGCGGCATCTCGCTCGAGTGCCGCGCGGGCCAGGTCACCGCCCTGCTCGGGCGCAGCGGCTGCGGCAAGACGACCCTCCTCAACCTCTGTGGCGCGATGGACTTCCCCACTTCCGGCGAAGTTTTCATCGCCGGCCAGCTCACGTCCACGCTCGACGATGCGGCGCTCACCCGCCTCCGCCGCACCAAAATCGGCTTCGTCTTTCAATTCTTCCAACTTCTTCCTTCGCTCACGGCTCTCGAAAACGTCGAGCTCCCACTGCTTCTTTCCGGTGCTCGCAACACCGAAGCCGCCGCCCGCGAGCGCCTCCGCTGGGTCTCGCTCGAAGACAAAACCGCCGCGCTCCCTTACCAGCTCTCCGGCGGACAAATGCAGCGCGTCGCGATCGCCCGCGCGCTGGTGCACGATCCCGCCGTTCTCATCGCGGACGAACCCACCGGCAATCTCGACAACGCGAGCGGCGACATCATACTGAAGCTGATCCGCCGCGCTGCCAATGAGCTCGGAGCCGCCGTCCTCATCGCGACCCACAGCGCCGAAGCGGCCGCTATCGCCGACGTGCGGGTGCGGATGGGCGACGGGCGCATCGAAAGTGTGAGCGCGTCATGAAACTCTTCCGTCGCCTCATCCTGCGCCCGCTTGGACGTGACCGTGCCCGCACCGCCCTCACCATCCTCTCGATTGCACTCGGTGTCGCGGTCGTGATCGCCATCGAGCTCTCGGGCGATGCCGCTGCGGGGTCCTTCGAGTCCTCGCTTACCACGCTGGTCGGCAAAGTCGATTACGAGATTACCGCCAACGGAGGAGTCGACGAACAGTACATCGGAAAGCTCGCGGCGCTTCCCGTCAACGCCCGCTTCTCGCCGGTGATCGAGCAGCCCGTCGTCATCGCGGGTCACGGTTCTACCACTCTCTACGGAATCGACCTCATCGCAAACGGCAATGGCGACTCGACTGACTTCGACCCCTCCCAACTGGACAACACCGCCATCGTCTCGGACGAGCTCGCCATGCGCCTCGGCCTCGCCAAAGGCGCCTCGATCGAGCTCAAAGGCCGCGACCGCGCGACCGCTTTCACCATCCGCGCCATCGCCTCCAAACAAAACACCGGTTGGATCGCCATCGACATCGCCGCCGCCCAGCAGCTTCTCGACCGCTACGGCAAGCTCGACCGCATCGAAGTCTTCCTGGCCCGCGGCGAGGACGCCAACAACGTCGAGCGCCGGATCAAAGCCACCATCCCCGCCTCCTGGGACGTAGAAACCCCCGGCGCGCGCAGTGAAGAGAACCGCCGCATGCTGCGCGCCTTCCGCTGGAATCTTCGCATCCTGAGCTACATCTCGCTGCTGGTCGGCGCGTTTCTCATCTACAACACGATCGCCGTCAGCGTCGTCCGCCGCCGCGGCGAGATCGGCACCCTACGCGCGCTCGGCGTCGGCTCACGGGGCGTCCTCGCGGTTTTTCTCGGAGAGGCCGCCATGCTCGGCATCGCCGGCTCGGCCCTCGGCATCGTCTTCGGACGTATTCTCGCTGCCGCCCTGCTCGGAATGATTTCCGACACCGTCAACGCGCTCTTCACCACCAGCGCGCCGGGCGCTATCGCGCTGTCGCCCACATCCATCATCGGAGCCCTCATCACCGGAACGGCCGTCGCCGTTGTCTCTGCTTTGATCCCCGCCCGCGAGGCTGCGCGCGTCGCGCCCGCCGAAGCCATGCGCCGCGCTGTCGTCGAACACGAGACGCGCCTCCACACCCGCCGTGATCTCGCCGCAGCTGTCGCGCTCGCCGCCATCGCCGCCATCCTCTCGCGCTTTGGACCCATCGGGGGACGCCCCGTGCTCGGCTACGCGTCAACGTTGTTCGCCGTCGCCGCCGCCGCCATGATCGCCCCGGCATTCGTCACCGCCCTCGTCAGCCTGCTGCGCGGAACACTCAAGCGCATCGCCGGTGTCGAAGGCTTCATCGCCGCGCGCAGCCTCGTCGCCTCGCTCTCCCGCACGTCGATCGTCGTCACCGCGCTGGCCACCGCCATCTCGATGATGATCAGTGTCGGCGTCATGGTCGGCAGTTTCCGCGAGACCGTCGAAGTCTGGCTCGCGAGCCAGCTCCGCGCTGACATCTTCCTGCGTGCCCAGGGACCATCGACCGCAGGCGTCTACCCGCCCATCGCCGCGGCTGTGCCCGCGATCGTCGAGCACACTCCCGGCGTCGGCGAGGTCGATCTCTTTCACGCCTTTGAAATTCGCTATGAAGGAATGCGCACTACGCTCGGCGGCGGGAAGATGGATATCGTGCGCCGCCGCCGTTCGCTGCGCTTTCTTTCCGGCGACGCCAACGATATTCTCTCTTCGCTTGCCGGGCGCGACCGCGCCATCGTCACCGAGCCGTTTGCCGATAAGCACCACGTCCGCACCGGCGACGTGCTGCGGATTCCACTCGGCGCGCGCGATGTCGCGCTCACTGTCGCCGGCATCTATTACGACTACTCGAGCGACCGCGGCCTCATCCTCGTCGATCGCTCGACGCTTCTGAAGTATCTTCCGGACCAGCCCGTCACCAACATCGCGGTCTACATAGAGCCGGGCGCGGACGCGGGCAAAGTCCGCCGCGCTCTCGAAGATCGCCTCGCCCAATACCCGCTGCTGATCGCGCCCAACGAAGTTCTGCGCCGCGCCGCCGTCGAAGTCTTCGACCGCACTTTCGCCGTGACATACGCGCTTGAGGCCATCGCCATTGTCGTCGCTATGCTGGGCGCGGCGAACTCGCTGCTAGCATTGGTATTGGATCGCCGCCGCGAGATCGGGATCATCCGCTATCTCGGCGCCGCCGCCGGGCAGGTTCGCCGCATGATTCTGGTGGAAGCCGGCCTCATCGGATTACTGGCCGGATCGCTCGGTCTTGCGCTCGGAATGGCGCTTTCGCTGGTCCTGATTTACGTTGTCAACAAGCAGAGCTTCGGCTGGACGATCCAGTTCCACCCGCCGGCGCTGCTGCTTGGGGGCGCGCTGCTGCTGGTCTGGATCGTAACGGTCCTCGCCGGCGTTTATCCGGCGCGGTTCGCCGCGAGGCTCGAACCGGCCGAAGCCGTTCACGAAGAATAACCCACATCGAACTTATGCAGAACACTCGCAACATCGCCATCATTGCGCACGTCGATCACGGCAAGACCACGCTCGTCGATGCCATGCTCCGCCAGAGCGGCATCTTCAGCGCGCACGAAGAAGTCGCCGAGCGCGTCATGGATTCGAACGACCTCGAGCGCGAGCGCGGCATCACAATTCTCGCCAAGATCACCGGCGTGCGTTTTCACGGAACGAAGATCAACATTGTCGACACGCCCGGACACAGCGACTTCGGCGGCGAGGTCGAGCGCGCTCTGAAGATCGTCGACGGCGTGATGCTTCTCGTCGATGCCAGCGAGGGTCCGCTGCCGCAGACGCGCTACGTTCTGATGAAAGCACTCGAGGCGAAGCTGAAGCCCATCGTCGTGATCAATAAGATCGACCGCCCCGACGCGCGCGCGCCGGAAGTCCTGAACGAAATCTACGACCTCTTTATCGATCTCGACGCGGGCGAGGACCAGCTCGACTTCCCCGTGCTTTACGCCAACGCCAAAGTCGGCATGGCGAAGACCTCGCTGGACGATCCCTCACAGGATCTGCGCCCGCTGTTCGAAGCCATCATCGCGAACATACCGCCGCCGTCGGGAGATCCGGACGCCGTCCTTCAGTCGCTGGTGGCCAATCTCGATTACAGCGACTATCTCGGCCGCCTTGCCATCGGCCGCGTCTTCCAGGGTACGCTTCGTCACGGCGATACGGTGGCCATTTGCCATCTGAATGGCACGGTGCAGCAGACGAAGATCACGAAGCTCTATTCGTTCGAAGGCCTGAAGCGCGTGGATGAAACCATCGCGCGGCCCGGCGACCTGATGGCCATTGCAGGCGTTGAAGGCATTACGATTGGCGAGACGATCACCAGCGCGGAAGATCCGCACCCGATGCCTCCTATCCAAATCGACGAGCCGACGATCGGGATGACTTTCACCGTAAACACATCCCCGTTCGCCGGACGCGAGGGCCAGTTCGTGACTTCGCGCAATCTCAAAGAGCGCCTCGAGAAAGAACTGCTCACGAATGTTTCCATCCGCGTCGAATCCACTTCACCCGAAACCTTCAAAGTGATGGGACGCGGCGAACTTCAGCTTGCCATCCTCATCGAAATGATGCGCCGCGAAGGCCATGAGCTCGCGGTGGGCAAGCCGGAGATCCTGACGCGGGAGATTGACGGCAAGACCATGGAGCCGGTCGAGATGCTCGTGATCGATTGCCCGGAAGCCTTCATCGGCGTGGTGATCGAAAAGCTCGGCAGCCGCAAGGGCAAAATGAGCAAAATGGTCAACAACGGCTCCGGACGCGTGCGCCTCGAGTTCCACATCCCGTCGCGCGGGCTGATTGGACTGCGCGGCGAAATCCTTACGGACACGCGTGGAACGGCGATCCTGAATTCGCTTTTCCACGGCTACATCGAGTGGCAGGGCGACATTCCGACGCGCCCGACCGGTTCGCTGGTGGCGGATCGCGCGGGCAAAGCCACCGGCAACGCCATCTTCAACCTGCAGGAGCGCGGCGAGATTTTCGTGAGTCCGGGCACCGAGGTTTACGAAGGCATGATCGTCGGCGAAAACGCGCGAACGAACGATCTCGACGTCAACATTGTCAAGGAGAAGAAGCTGACGAACATGCGCGCGTCAACGGCGGATGAGGCGATCCGGCTGGTGCCGCCGCGTCTGCTGAATCTCGAGCAGGCGATTGAGTTCGTCCGCGAGGATGAGTTGGTGGAAGTGACGCCGCAGTCGATCCGGCTGCGGAAGAAGGTGCTGAAGGCGAACCAGCGGTAGGTAGAATTCGATAGAATTTCTACCGTGGGGCCGAATATCGAGAACACGTACGTGGAGCGCCTGGCGGCGGAGGTGGCGCGTCTCGCGCACGAACAAAGACGGAAGCGATTCGCCAGGCCCTGCTGGAGCGGCGCACGCGGTTGCGCCTCAGCGGCGGCAAGGCGGCCGGCGCCACTGGAGCACTAAAAACGACCAAACCGACGACCAAAAGAAGCCGGTCGCGGCTATTGGTAGTTAGTGGTATGCCCGGAAAACCGCGTAACCCACTGATTTGATTGGTTGCGGGGGAAGGATTTGAACCTTCGACCTTTGGGTTATGAGCGTGACGGCGATCGCGACGCTCTTACGCTCGCAACTCGCCTTCGAGGTGTTGACGCTGGTACGGTCCGTGGTCAGAAAAACAATCGCCCGCTAGACGTGTGGCGAGGTGGAGGATTCTCCCTCATCCTGCGATCCTGTACAAGGTGAGCCACAGTCTCGTTGCAATCTCGCCACAAAGATTGCCTAAATAGCCGCTAAGTAATTGATTTTAACTAAATATATCAACGGAGGAAGAGGGATTCGAACCCCCGAGAGCCTTTCGACTCTAACGGTTTTCAAGACCGGCGCATTCAACCGCTCTGCCATTCCTCCATCTTCTATGTTAGCGGATTCGTTCATTTGCGAGGCCTTGCGCAACAACGTGAATGCTTCATTGCAGTCTTTCGGGTCCCCCACGGGATCCGAAGTGACACGCCGCCTGAAACCCCAGGACAGGATCGGGGCTCCTGCACAGTCAGTTCCGGGAACGGCTCGAAGTCACTGGTATTGAACGTGTAAATGCGCTTCACGTCCTTCGCGAGCATCACCGCCACTAACTGCAAATCGAAAATGGATGGATGGACTTGCTCCGGCGGCGCCCGCTAACCGGCGCGGATACGTGCCACCGTCATGCGGCGTGGATTGGTGAGCACGGAATAGAATTCGCAGAGTATCTGGGACGTGACATAGAACGTAAGGTGCGACTCGCTGCGCACTGCATCGAGCAGGGCACGTGAGGCCGAATGCTGAGCCGCTTCATACGCAACCGCGTAATCAGAACGTTCGCGTGAAGGATGCCCGGCTCAGGGGACACCGTCGTAGATATTGCGACGATGCACGGAGCCGATCATCCGACGTGCCACAGCGGCAATTCAGGAGCCTTGCTTTTCCGCTCGGTAACGCCCGGCGCACGCTCGCTTATTAACCGCTCGAGCAGCGCCTCAAGGCTGATACCCTGCCTGCGGGCTGCCTCGGTCAGGCGAGCCCCGGTCTGTTCTGAGATCGTCAGACTCGTTGTGGCCGCTCGCTTCTTTCGGATTATCGTGAACCGGCATTTTACGCAGGCCGGGCCATCCTTCGTTTCAGGCGCAGCGACCACCAGAAATAGGGACGCGGAAAATTCGCGACATCCGCACATCACTTCTGATCGATCTGATTATGTCACCGGCAGCCCGAGAGAATCCTGGCTCGCATCCCATAACGAGTGAAATCGGGACCGCTGAGGCATTCTACCGGCTGTAAATGCGCGAGAAATAAACCTCTGGCCGCAGTGCACGCTACTTCGTACAGATCGCCGTCACGAATTTCCCATCCGCGCTCGGAATCTCCCCCTTGATCTTCAATCCCCCGTGATTCGCTATTAGCCAGCGTAACGCCTCGCGCGTAAACCGGTAGCGGAAGTTCAGCACGAACCGCTCCCCACGCTCGACATGCACTTCCCTGCCGCTCGCGACCAGCGTCAAATCCCGTCCCGCCTGAAATCGCCGCGTCATCAGCTTGAGACCGGTATGCCGGTCGTCGCTGTTTTCCATGAACTTCAGCTCGCCGTCCTCGGTCGTGATACCGGCGCTCGCCAGCGGCGCGAGCACAAACGCCTTCTGCTTCTCCGTCGGCTCGACATCGTCATCTCCGCCCGTGATGCGCGCGTCGATTATCAAAACATCGCCCTTATGCATGCAACCGGCAACGTGCTTGATCTGATCCAGCGGATCGAAGCCGCCCAGCGTATTGCCCACCATCAGAAAAAGACGCGGCGCTTCGCTGACGTCGGCCGCAAGCAACAAGTGCACGGGACTGGAAATATCGGCCTTGAGGCCCAGAGCCTCGCATTCGTCGTCTTCCGCGCCGGCGCATGCGGTCTCGAGCAGCGTCTGACTCGCATCCACAGGAAAATACTTGACTTCACGGCCCGCCGCGGCGAGAGCCTTCAGGATCACGCGGTCTTTCAACCCATCCCCCGCGCCGAAACTGATCAAAGGAACGCGCTCCCCAAAAGGCTTGGTCAAATCGGCTGCCTTGCTGCCAAGCGCATCCCAGGTCTGACGCAGGCTCTCATTTGAGACCGCGGCCTGCTCCCTCCACGCGCGCACCGAGAGCGGACTCCAGTAGAAGAATTTTTCGGGAAGGTCGCGCGCTTCCATCGCCTCCGCAAACTCGTCTGCAATTTCCGCTTCCGTGAGCAGCACCTCAATATTCATTCATCACCAGCTTACTCTGTGGAAACAGCGTGGAACGGATATGTTCAACGCGAGACGCTTCTGCCGGTACTTCGCGTCCCGGGCCCTCCGTGTGAAATCGTTCGGCGGCCACGCGGCCCGCGTGGAACGGCATCGCGGCTTCGGCATAGAATCAAGTCTGCGGCTCGAAGGCCAATGGATTCTTACGAATTCCGACTGACGAAGGTAGCCCAGGCGCTGCGGAGCCTGATTCTCTTCCTGACGCTCGCCAGTCTTCTGACGCCTATGGCCTCCCGCCCCGCATCGGGCGAAGAAGGACTTTTCATCACCGGTAAAGTGGTCGACGAAAACGCCACGCCCGTTCGCGAAGCTGTCATCACCATCTCGTCACCTCCCCTGGCAGATATTCAGGCGACCTCCGACGCCGCCGGGCTGTTTCAGATCCAGGTCCCGGCGTCAGGCAACTACAAGGTCGAAGCCCGCCGCGAAGGATTCTTCGTCCTGACCGAGCCCGCGGTGATGATCGACGCCGGCACGCCGATAGAGCTGCAAATGAGTCATCTGAAAGAGCTCGCCGAATCCGTCGACGTGAACTATTCACCGCCCGTGATCGATGCCGCCCAAACGTCCGACACCAAGCGCCTCAACAATCAGGAAATTCTGAACGTCCCCTTTCCCGCATCGCAGGACTATCGCAACGCGCTTCCCCTCATGCCCGGCGCTCTGCTCGATAATGCCGGCCAGATTCACTTCAACGGCGGCGAAACCCGCGAAGCCAACTACCGGCTCAACGGATTCGATATCTCCGATCCCGCCACCGGTGGGCTCACCGCACGCCTCAACGTCGACACCATCCAGACCCTCGAGTGGGACGCCAGCCGCTACTCGGCCGCCGAAGGGCGCGGGTCCAGCGGCACCGTCGACATCAAGACGGAAATGGGCGACAACCGCTGGCGCTTCGGAGCCACCAACTTCATCCCAGGCTTCGGATCCCAGGACGGCCTGCACCTTGACCATTGGTCGCCCCGCCTGCGGTTCTCCGGACCCATCCGCCGCAACCGCGCCTGGTTCCACAATTCGCTCGAGACCTACTACACGGTCACGACAATCTCCGGACTCCCGCCCGGACAGGACCGCACCCGCAGCTTCAGCGGCAGCGATCTGGCGCGCCTGCAGTGGAACATCACCCCTGCGCAAATCCTGACTGTAAGTTTCCTCGGCAATATCGGCGATGACCGGCGCAATGGCCTGAACTTCCTCAATCCGGTGGAGACGACGCTCAATCGCCGCTCGTCGATGTTCGTCGGAACCGTCAAAGACCAGTGGTCGGTCGGCGGTGGCCTGATTGAGCTCGGCTTCGCGGATAACAGCACTTACCTGCGCGCGTCTCCGCAGGGCACGCAAACTTATGTCGTGACTCCCTACGGCTCACGCGGTAATTTCTTCTCCGACCAGACCGCGTACACCGGGCGTCAGGAATGGCTGGTCAACGGCTTCCTCAAACCGATGCGCCGCGCGGGCACGCACCAGATCGAGATCGGCGCGGATGTCGAGCACAGCGACATCGACCAGTTGATCGACCGCCATGAGTTCACGACCGTGCGCGTGGATAACTCCCTCGTTCGCGACGTGCAGTTTCTCGGCAGCCCGCGCCAGTTCCGCAACAATATCGAGGCATACGGCTATCTGCTCGACCGCTGGAGCCTGTCGGAAACTCTCACGATCGAAGGCGGTGTTCGTACCCAGTGGGATGAGTACACGGGCGGCGCTCCCGCTGCGCCGCGCCTTGCCGCGGCGTGGTCTCCGAAATGGTCGCATGGCACGAAGCTCGCAGCGGGCTGGGGAATTTTCTACGATCCGACCACGCTCAATATGCTCGCGCTCAGTCAGGAGCAGGTCAGCATCAGCACGTTTTACGACGCGCACGGCGATGTGACCGGCCCTCCCATCGAAACGCGCTTCGTCCTGCGGCCGCAGGATATCCGTCTGCCGCGCTACGCGATGACGAGCTTTTCGATCGAGCGCCCGCTGGGCTGGGGCTTGTTCGGCAAGGTCAATCTCATTTCGCGCCGGGGAAGCCGCGGGTTCACGTTTGAAGATTCAACCGTGAGTCCGACACTGAATCTGTATGTGCTGGATAACATCCGGCAGCAGCGGTACCGCGCGGCCGAGTTTGCGGTGCGCAGGACATTTCTCTCGAAGTATGAGTGGTTCGCCAGTTACACGCGATCGGCGGCGCATGCGAATGCCGTGGTGAATTACTCGGTGGAGAATCCGATTCTGACTCCCCAGGCCGCTGGTCCTTTGCCGTGGGACGCGCCGAACCGTTTCGTCGCGTGGGCCTGGGCGCCCGTCGAAAAGGCCTGGTTTCCCGGATTCCTGCAGCGCATCATTGGCGAGACCGACCTGCAATTGCTCGCCGACTTCCGCAGCGGATTTCCCTTCAATGCCGTCACCGAAACGGGAAATATCGTGGGGCCGCCGGCCTCGTTGCGCTTTCCCGACTACGCGACGATCAATCTCGCTGTCGAGCGGCGGTTCCTCTTTAGGGGATATCTGTGGGCGTGGCGCGTCAGCGCGGTGAACACTCTTAACCGCACAAATGCAAACGTCGTCAACAACGACGTCGACTCACCCACATTTCTGACTTATGGAAGAGGCCAGGCACGCGCCGTGAATGTACGGCTGCGCTTTCTCGGCCGGAAGTAGCTACTTCCGGGCGTCTACTTCTGAACTTCGCCGAGAATCACTTTCGCGCGCGAGTGCAAACGGCTCTTATACCGCGCCGCTGTGCCGCGCTTGATATAGCCTTTGCGCGCGGCCTTGTCCACCAGCGAGAAAGTCGCGGCCATAACGGACTTCACGTCCGCGGCCACAGGCGTCTTCGCCCCCAGCGCGCGCCGCATCGCGCGGATCTGGTGCCGCAAACGCGTCTTCGCGAAACGATTAAACTGCGTGCGCCGCTCGGTCTGACGGACCCGCTTCAGGGCGCCTAAGGTATTCGCCATCTATGTATCTGATCCTTTTGCCTTAAACTTGATTTTTAAGAATAACACGCCGACTCCGAACCTCGCGGGAACCGCCTGCGTATTGTTCAAAGAGGACGCGGCGATGCTCAAGTTCCTGATCTGGTGCATTCTCTTTGTTTTATGCTGGCCCCTGGCTGTGGCCGCGCTGGTGTTTTATCCGCTGGTGTGGCTACTGTTGCTGCCGTTCCGGCTGGTCGGAATCGCCGTCGGCGGCGCGCTGGAGCTGGTCTGGGCCCTGGTGACTTTGCCGGTTCGGGTGATGGCGCGCGTACTTTAAAATCACGCGCAAAACGGAGCGCGTGCCGCGCCCTTTGCGCTAAAAAGGATTGCCTGCATGTCGAATACATTCTTCGAAGAGTTCAAGGTTTTTGGCCACGAGCTGGCCGGCAAGATAAAGGAGCTCGTCCACGAAGGGAACGTCCGCAAGGTCGTCATCAGGAACGAGCAGGGGAAAACGGTGATCGAAATTCCCGTGACCATGGCCGCTGTCGGAGCGGTAATCGTCCCCGAGCTGGCGGTGCTCAGCACGATCGTCGTGCTCGCCTCGAAATATACGATTGAGGTAGAGAAAACGCACAACGCGGAAACTCCGGCGTCATAATACGGAGACTTGCTCCGATCGCGACCTCGCAGCCCCATGGCGCGGATCTCTGCCCGCCATGCCATTCTCTGGTGCGCCGCGGCCGCGCGCATGTGGGCTCAGTTGCCTTTCTATACGGATGACCCGGCGGTCACCGAACCCGGCAAATTCCATTTCGAATTCTTCAACGAGATCGATGGACTGCAGCGCCCGCAATATCCGAGCCTGCGGCAGAACACTGCGAACTGGAAGCTGAACTACGGCCTCCCCCATAAACTCGAGCTGGATATTGACGCGCCTTATCTCGCGATCTTTCGCGTGACCGGAACGCCCGCTTCCACCGGCGCTGGCGACACGAATTTAGGAATCAAGTGGAACTTCCACGAGGAGTCGAAGTCTTCGCGCCTGCCTGCGATGGGCACGAGCCTTTACATCGAGTTCCCCACGGGCGACGAGCGGCAACAGCTCGGCTCCGGCCTGACGGACTACTGGCTCAATTTCGCGCTCCAGAAGTCCCTACCGATGAAATCCCGCATCAACGTCAATGTCGGATACCTGTTCGCCGGCAACACCAGCACCGGAGTTCTCGGCATCACCACGACGCGCGGCCACGTTTACACCGGCGGGTTTTCCGCGCTGCATGACTTTACGCCGCGCCTGACTCTGGGCGGAGAGCTCTACGGCGGCTTCACGGAAAACGGCGATCTCGGCCGCACGCAACTGCAGGCGCTGCTCGGCGGACAATACGCGCTGCGGGACGGCGCCACCGTCAATTTCGGAATTCTCGGCGGCAAGTACATCGCGACTCCGCGCATCGGCGCGCAGATCGGTTTTTCCGTGGACTTTCCCGACGTCTGGAAGAAACCCGCCTCGGGCCGTTAGGGCCGCCCACTGGGGCGCAAACATTCTGGTACGATCTACTTCCCGGCTCTACCCGCTTCACCTAACCCAACTGTAACGAAGGAGGCCTCATGGCCTGCGACGCGAAACTTCTGAAGAACATCCCGCTCTTTGCCCTGCTTGACGACGAGGAGACCGCGGTCCTCGCCAGCCAGGTCGACCTGCGCACATTCGCCATGCACGAGCGCATTTATAAGATCGGCGATCCCGCCGGACCGGCATGGGTGGTGATCGCGGGCAAAGTGCGCGTTGCCGTCGTCGATGAAGACCAGCAGGACGTCACCCTCGACGAGGCGACTTCGGGAGACTTCTTCGGATTCGCCGCCATGCTGGAGCAGACGCCGCACAAGACCACCGCGGTTGCTCTCGAACAAAGCGCGTGCATTGAAATCTCGCGCGATGACATCGCGGTGCTGCTCCAGCGAAAACCGATGGCCGGCATGGATCTGCTCACTACGCTGGGCCGCCAGATGCATGCCGCCCAGGAGCTGGTCCGGCTGCGCGCCAGCCGTAATCCGAACACCGTGATTGAGGAGAAGGCCACGCTTGGCGAGCACATCGCCGACGCCGTCGCGCGCTTCGGCGGCTCCTGGAGGTTCATCAATTCCTTCCTGCTCATCCTTGTCGTCTACACCGCCATCAATATCGCTCTGGATAAGAAGGCCTGGGACCCCTATCCGTTCATCCTGCTCAACCTGTTCCTGTCGATGCTGGCGGCCATCCAGGCGCCGGTGATTATGATGAGCCAGAACCGGCAGGACACCAGAGACCGGCTGCGATCGGAGCTTGATTTCGAAGTGAACTGCCGCGCCGAATCGGAGATCCAGAGCCTCTCGCGAAAGCTGGCGCTGCTGGACGAAAAGATCGACGACGTAGGCAAACTCCTGCGCCGTTAAATCCCGTGGCGCGGGCGCTCCCGCCCGCCGCGTCCAGTCATCCCCTTTAGGGGCAATACTCTTCACTTAACAACATTTTCGTGCTAATCTGTTCTAGAGCACAGCCTCTCCCGGAGGTCACTCATGAACGTTTTGGCAGTGGAGTCGACGATGCTGGCAGCACTGGCGTACGACGACGCTCACGAGATTCTGCAACTGGAATTTCGCAGCCGTGCAATCTACAGGTATTTTGGTGTTCCCACGCAGGTGTATGAGGCACTGTTGGGCGCGCCCTCAAAGGGCGGGTACTTTAGCCAGGCGATTCGCGGACAGTTTCCCGTTTCGCGGGCGTTGGACACACGGGCCGGCTTACAGGGTGAAGATTGATGGCGCGCACATTGGCGTCTTTGCCCGCGGGCAGTCGCATCACGGACTACATCAGTCTGGGCGTGGTGGCGAAAACCTTCCCGCTGGATAAGATTCGCGCGGTGCTGGTGGCCACAGGGAAACAAAGCGAGCGCCAACGGGACCTGCCGGCGCACGTGGTCACGTATTACGTGATCGCGCTGGCGCTGTACATGCAGTCGTCGTATCGGGAAGTGCTGCGTTGTCTGTTGGAAGGAATCCAGTGGTTGCTGGAACCCTCGGCGGCAATCGATGTGGCCGGTAATTCGGGCATCTCGCAGGCTCGAACCAGACTGGGATGGGAGCCGCTGCGACAACTGCACGATGAAGTGGTCAGGCCTGTCGCGGTGGCGGCGACGAAGGGCGCATGGTATCGAAACTGGCGTCTGGTCAGTATCGACGGCAGTACGCTGGATATCGCCGACGAGAAGGGTAACGACGAAGCTTTCGGTCGTCCGGGAGCCAGCCGGGGCGAGAGCGCGTATCCACAGATCCGGTTCGTGTCCCTGGTGGAGAACGGTACCCATATCCTGTTCGGCAGCCGTATGGCGGACTATGCCACCAGCGAGATCGCACTGGCAAAGGCCGTATTGCCCAGTCTGAAGAAAGGAATGCTGTGTCTGGCGGACCGCGGCTTTTTCGGCTTCGCGATGTGGAAGCAGGCAGTAGCAACAGGCGCGGACCTGCTGTGGCGGGCCAGAAAGAACATCCTGCTGCCCTGCGAAAAGCGTCTGCCGGACGGATCGTACCTGAGCCGCATTTACGCTTCGGAAAAAGACAGGCGGCACGAAACCGATGGAATCCTGGTGCGGGTGATCGAATACCGGCTCGAAGGGATTGAAGGTTCCGAGCCGTTATATCGGCTGGTAACCACGATCCTCGGCTATGCACAGACGCCGGCGACCGAACTGGCGGCGCTCTATCACGAACGCTGGGAGATTGAAACCGCGTTCGACGAACTCAAGACTCATCTGAGGGGGAAAAATATCGTCCTGCGCAGCAAGACACCGGATCTGGTACGACAGGAATTCTATGGGCTGCTGATGGCGCATTTCGCCATCCGTGGTCTCATGCACGAAGCCGCCCTGAGCGCCGACGAGGATCCCGACCGTCTGTCCTTCCTCCATGCCGTGCGCGTTGTCCGCCGCAAGATGGCCGCTTTTGGCGCTATTCCCCCCTCAGGACCGGAAAAACTTCCATAACAGTGTGCTGGAGGAAATACTCGACGAGTTTGCCCCCTCCAGCCGCAACCGCCGCAATCCCAGAGGAGTCAAGCGGAAAATGAGTAACTTCCCACTGCGCCGCGGCTATAAGCGCTCGCCGCTAATCAACATCTCCGTAGCCCTCAGGATTTGTTAAGTGAAGAGTATTGCCTTTAGGGGTGCCGGCTCGGCATTCGTGCCGGCGCTTGTCAAGCCGTGGCGGGCTCGTTCAGGTGCATCTGCACCGCGAGCCTTTCAAGCGCGGCGATGCCATCGACATCGCGCTCCAGCTCCGAGAACACCTGAATATCGCGGACCACACTGCCATACGTCTCGCGCAGCCGCCACACCGCCGCACGATGCGAGTCGCTCACCGATCTATACCAATTGAGCACTTCCCCCGCGAGGCCGCCCGGCAGGTTATCGGGAAATGGGTGCAGCCACGCGCGATTCACGCAGAACGTTCCGATGGCGAAGTTGCGTTCCTTGAGAGCTTCGATGAAAAATGCCGCGTCTCGCAGCGCCTTTTGCGGAGTTGTGACGATGCGGAACTCCGTGATCGAAGGATCGCGCAGCATTTCCACCGTCTTCTCGGCGCGCCGCGCGTAGCCTTCAGCAATCGGGTAGAAGAGCGAATAAAAATCCAGGATCTGGCGGACCAAATTGACGCCCAGAATAGACTCGGCCTTCGCATAAACATCGAGCGCGCTCCTGCCGATGAAGTTCAGTCCCAGGCCTTCGACAAAACGATAAGTGCGCCCGACCAATTTGACCTTGCGTGAACTGGAGAAATCGGCAAACAGCGCGGGTTTGTCGAGGATCTCGAACGCGTGGCGGGAAGGGGCCGTGTCGACGATGATGTGGTCGAATCCGCGCAGGCGAAGCTGATCGATGCGCTCGATCGCCATCAATTCCTGCATGCCCGCCAGCGAGTTCGCGATCATCGCGTAGATCGGATGCGTCAGGATGCGCTCCTCCATCCCCGCCCGCGCGTAGAGCCGGACAGCCTCATCGAGCGTCGCGCGCACGTCGAGCAGAGCCGCCCACAACTCGCCGGCCTCCGGATCTTTCATCGGGACACGCTGCTCGGTGATTCCGTCGGCGAGCCCGAGCGCGGTGCGCAAACGCTGAGACGGGTCCGTCGTGAGAACCAGCGACTTCGCGCCCGTGCCCGCCACCGCCATCGCGGTAGCTGCCGCCACCGAGGTTTTGCCGACGCCGCCGGTCCCGAGATAGACGATGATCTTCATGCGGTTTTTGGAATGTTGAGCCACTCGCCGACTTTGCCGAGCAGGTCGAGGTCGCTCGCCCATTCGCGGATGCGCGGCACGCAAACCTGCGGCGCGGGGATCGCGCGGCGAACTTCGACCGAGCGCTCGCGCTCCAGTTTGCCGCGATCCATGGCGAAGCGGAGAGCCGGCGAGGATTGATCGTCGAGCCGAACAGCGGCGATCTCGTCTTCTCCGGCCGTGACCAGCGGCGAGACGAGATTCAGGATGAGTTCGCTGCAGCGCAGTTGGAAATCGCGCTTCAGCGACTCCGCCATTTCGGTCGTCTCGGTAATGGCCATCTCTTCGAGCGGCGTGACCGCGAGAATATCCATGTGCGCGGAGTTGGAGAAGAAGCGATCCATCTCGGCGCCAGCGGATGCCAGCGGTCCACTCAAAAAGTTCTCAAAGGCGCGGGCAGCGCGCAAGGTGGTCAGGAAGTGTCCGCTCGCGGGCGCATCCCAGATGAGTATTTCGTAGTCGGGTCCGCCGGCGCCGGCGGCGGTGGCTTTCCGTTCGGCGAGTTCCTGCAGGCGCGCGAGGAAGTAGAACTCCTTGAGCCCCGGCGCGACCTCCACGAGATTGCGAAAGATCGTGCTCTTGAGGATGGCGTCGGCCATCATCTGCATCGGAAAGTTATCTTTGATGATTTCCTGCAGCATCTCGCGCGGGTCGAGATGCACCACGAAAAGATTTTTCGCGGCGACGGGAAAGCGCGTCGCGATGCCTTCGAGCGAAACGGCGATGGCAAGCTCCGGCAGAGGATGCGAGCTGACGATGACGACGCGGCGTCCGCGATTGGCGTGTTTGAGGCCGAGCGCGAGGCTGACTGTTGTCTTGCCCACGCCGCCCTTCCCGCACACCACCGTGATTCGCGACTGCGGGTCCATAAAGCCGTGCGGCTTCTCAGTTTAGCATCGGTTCACGGGAACGCTTTCGCCGCGGGAATTGCAACAAACCTGCCGTGGCCGATCACAAGATGAATTGCGCCAACAGAATGAATCACACTGAGTTGATGGGAACAGCGACAGCCCCGCGGCGGATCTCGCGCCGGCGCGACCCGCTCCGCTACTGGAAGCGCTCGGTCGCCGTGTTCCTGCTCGGCTGGGCCGTGGTGGTTACCGCACTGGGATACTGGCCCGCCGTCCGGAGCCACTGGCCGATGGCTTTCGTCATGCTGCTCGGGTCGATGGTTGCCGGCTCGACTCCGATGGGAGGTGGTACGCTCGCTTTCCCGATTCTCGTGCTCGTATTCCATCAGCAGGCGGCGAACGCGCGGAACTTCGGCCTGATCATCCAGTCGGTCGGCATGACGTCGGCGCTGCTCTTCATAATCGGTCGCAAAGTGCCCCTGCCGGTGCGTCTGCTCGTGGGCAGCACGGCGGGCGCGGCCATAGGATTTGGCGCCGGTACTTTTCTGATAGGGCCTCATGTTCAGAGCAGCCTGGTGAAGCTGCTGTTTTCTTGTCTGTGGATGAGCTTCGGCCTACTCACGCTCTCCCGCAATCGCGAGATCTGCGGGCTGAAGGGCAAAGGTCCGGGCGATACTGCCGGCGCCGAGATACTTGGGCTAGTGGCGGGCATCGTCGGTGGCACGATTGCTTCCATGATCGGCGTCGGAGTCGAGATGGCTATTTATGCGGTGATGGTACTGGTCTATCGCGCGGACCTGAAGATCGCGATCCCAACGGCTGTTTCGGCGGCCGCCCTGGCGTCACTCGAAGGAGCGCTCCTGCATCTGATTGCGGGTGACATCGACAGCCAATCGATTTTCAACTGGTTCGCCGCCGCGCCGATCGTGATTTTCGGCGCGCCGATGGGCGCGTATCTCGTGAGCATTCTGCCGCGCATGAAGGTGCTGTACTTCGTTTCGGCGCTCTGCGTATTCCAGTTCATCTGGACGCTGCAGCAAACCGCGAAGGGCGCCGCCGAGTGGAGATTCGTGGCAATCGCGATGGTCGTCGCGGTCGCGACGCTGCTGGCGTTGTATCGCGCCGGAAAGTGGCGCGATCACTTCTCCGGCTGATCGTAGCCAGCGAGACGGCGAATCCAGATATTCCGATAACGAACCGGATGCCGGTGGTCCTGCAACACGAGAGGGCCTTCCGAAGGGCCAGCCACGTACTTCGGAACCTGCCGGTAAATCGTCGGACCCATCGCTTCCCTGCGATTGTGCAGCAGCACGCCGTTCAGAAAGACCGTCATCGTCGCCGGTTTGCTGAGCTTTTCGCCCGCGAACCGCGGTGCTTCGAACGCGATGTCGTACGTCTGCCATTCACCCGGCTTTCGCACCGCGTTGACGAGCGGCGGCCACTGGCCGTACAGCGCGCCGGCCTGGCCATCCGCATAAGTGCGGCTGTTGTATGAATCCAGCACCTGCACTTCGAAAAGGCCCATCAGGAAGACGCCGCTGTTGCCCCGGTCCTGACTAACGCCCTTCACGTCCGGCGGCTCCATCCATTCGACGTGCAGCTGAACGTCGCCGAACTTTTCTTTCGTCGCGATATCGCCGCTGTTCGGAACCACCTCGAAAAAGCCGTCGCGGACTTTCCACGGCGCCGGGTTCTGCGTGACTGCAAAGGCCGCCGTTCCGAGTTTCGCGGCGGTCCACTTCGAGAGGTCAGCGCCATCAAACAGAACGATCGCGTCGGACGGCGGCTGGCCGGCTTGCGCGCCCGGCGTTACGACTTTCGGATGTGGCCGCGCCGGATCGTGCACGTGCCACGGCAATCCAGGCAGCATTGGTGTATCGGTGAATCCGTCGTCGGGATTCGGCTTCGTCTGGGAGTGGAGCAGGACGGCAAGCAGGCAGAGCAGCCCCAGCGCCTTCATCTCCGCTCAGACCCCGGCATTGCGGCCGGTGAATCGCGCGCCCAGTGCCCCGCCCGCGGCGCAAATGCCCACGACAACCGCGAAAAGAAAAACCAGCAGGAGCCCGATGCTCATCACCAATGCCGGAGGATTATTGAGAACCTGCGACGCTTCCGGGTTCTGCTTCACCATCGCCTGCACGAGTTCGTGCGGAGACGTAGCGAACATGAGCCCGATCAGGACAATCAGACTGAGGTACGCCAGCACGCCGGTGAGCGAGCCGAGCCGGGCTCCGGCGCGCACGCTCAGCGACAATCCGGTCAGGTGGCGATAGAGCAGGACCGCTCCGGAACCAGCCACCAGCCACCAGAGTGGAGCCAGGATGATCACGCCCGGTATCAACATCACCAGCATGATCCCGAGCGACATCAGAAATGCCACGCGCCGCGCGATTGGGTTGCCGAAGCTCACCGGCAACTGGGCTTTTCGCAAGGCCTCGGGCAGCCCCGCCCGCAAATCGCCGGGAATGGGCTGCGCAGTTCCCGCGGGCGGTGGTGTCGGCTCAGCCGCATCGGAGGTCTGCAGCTCGAAGACGGGCCGTCCGCACATATGGCAAAATCGCGCCCTTTCGACAAGGCGCGCACCGCACGTGCAGTTGTCCGGCCGCACCTGTTCCGACGATGTGTTTGCGGTGGGCTCCAGACCTTTAGTTTGACGCAGGCTCCCCGACGGAGGCAACCCCGATGTGCGTGCCGTCATACTGCGCGTGAATGCCGACGATGCGCTTGTAGCCGCCCTCCTGGAGCTCAAACTGCGTTGCGCCATCGTGTTCTGTCACCACGATCCACTCCGGAAGCTGCTCGCGGTAATAGTCCAGCACTTTGGACGGAGGGTCGCCGGTGATCATCTCAGCGCCGGCCACCGCGAAGCCGCGGTCATCGTTGCCATCTTTCGAATTCCACCGGAAAACCGCGCCGCCTCCGGACCCGTGGGTGAGACGTGCCCCGGGATACATGGGAATGCCGGCGGGCAGCTTGCCGTCTTTCTCATGCGCGCGGATGGAGAAGTTCCCGGCCGGTGTATCGATCCACACGTTATCGCCGCCGTAGCCGTTCGAGCGCGAGGTAACGCGGATATTCCGGGCAATGAATAGACCACAAGCAATCAGCAGGCAGAGTCCAACCGCGCCGGTGATCAATAGTCCGGTGAGAATTCCGCCACGTTCGCGGCTTGTCATGGGAACTCCTGTCTGGCTATACGCGCCGGATCCTGCCGTCGTTCGCAAAAATCTTCTTTTACAAAAGCAGTGCTCTCGCGGAAACCGGGCACGTGGTAGCTTGCTTTTTCATGGACAATATCACGGTTGTGGTGCTGGCGGACCCCGCCGCTCCCCCGCTCGGCGAACTTCAGGCGATCGGCGAGGGCGTCACGTTGAAGATCGGCAAAACGGCCGATGCCGTCGCCGAAGCACTGCCCGATGCCCGCGTGCTTTTTAACTGGACAGGCTCCAAGCCTGAGGTCAAACGCATTCTCGAAACCGCCCCGAAGCTCGAATGGATTCACGCGATGTATGCCGGTCTCGATCGCTCGCTGTTTCCGGAACTAATCGAAAGTCCTGTGCCGCTGACCAACGGGTCCGGTGTGTTCAGCCAGTCGCTCGCGGAGTTCATGATTCTGGGGATGCTCTATTTCGCGAAGGATATCCCGCGGCGGATGCGCGCGAAAGCCGAGCATCGCTGGGATGTCTTCGACAATGTGGAGCTCAGCAGGCAGACCGTCGGAATCGTGGCGCACGGCGATATCGGGCGCGCGCTGGCGCGCAGGGCAAAAGCGATGGGCATGCGGGTTCTTGCTCAGCGGCGGAACCCCGCGCCGAGGCCGGGCGACGAGCATGTGGACCAGATCTACGGGGCGGACCAGCTTCACGCGATGCTGCCCTTGTGCGACTACGTTGCGGTCACGGCTCCGTTGACTCCCGAAACCGCGGGGATGATTGGCAGGCGTGAGTTCGAGCTGATGAAACCGACAGCGGTGATCATGAATGTGGGCCGCGGACCGGTGATTCAGGAAGCGGCCATGATTGAGGCGCTGGAGACGAAGCGCATCCGGGGAGCGGCGCTGGATGTATTCGATGTCGAGCCGCTGCCCACCGACAGCCGGTTGTGGGACCTCGAAAACGTGCTGCTGACATGCCATTGCGCCGATCATGTGGAGGGCTGGGTCGAATCGGCGGTGATTTTCTTTCTCGAGCAGTTCGCGCGGTGGCGGAAGGGCGAGCCTCTGAAGAATGTGGTGAACAAACGCGCGGGTTATTGACGCAGCTGAGCGGTGGCGCCAAATGATGGGCCAATTTTGAAAAAGCGTCCCATTTCCGAAATGAGACCAACTTCCTGCTTCGGTGGCACTTCAGCGGATCGCGCGTTACACGGCAAGTTGGCGTGACCGGAACTTCACGCGGAGTCCGAATGGACCTTCCTCCGAGTGGCCGACGATCCGCCCTCGCTCGTGAACCTCAGCGTTTAAGCGGCTCTGGCCTTATGCCTCGGCGTACCGGGATCTGATGGCTTACGATTCAGTTCGCGTCCGGTTTTTCGGCGCGATCGATCACCAGAAACTCGACTGGCCCTCTTGCCGATTTCAGGCTCAGTCCCAGTTGCTCCTGGAGAGCCGTGAAAAGCGAGGGTGTATCGGGGGCGGCCGCCGGATCGGCATCCGGACCGACAGTGCCTCTCCGGCTGGCATCGTATGCATACGTCAGTGTGAAGTTGTACCGGCCGGCCAACCCGGTTTTGTCGACGACCTGGCGATCGAGCAGCCCGGCGAGGAGTCGGGCCAATTGAGACAGAGCTGTTGCTGTAGCGGTGATCTGGCCCCGGCTCACCTGCTGCCTGGGGGCCTCGTCGACAGTTGCGTCTTTCAGCCGCGGCCCACTTCTGGCCAGCACAAACTCGTAAACCGGGTCCTGCCTCGTCTCATTATGGACGACAAGGTGAAAGCGCTCTTCCAGTAGAGACTGCAGCATCGCTCTGTTCTGCCAGTACATTGGCCGTTGAGCCAGGCTCGCGGGCGGCGGGGCATCGATGTTCCCCTTTGTGGCTTCGATATCGAACGGGTCTGAATCCAGCCACTTTGGCCCGCCGGAGATTTGAGTCAGTTGTTTGTCCCAGGCGTACCCGATCAGCAGTTTCAAGCTCGCACCCGTGACGACGAATCGCCCCACCTTCGCTCCCGGGTCGAAACTGGTGCGGGAATTATCGGGATCACTCGGCTTAATGGAGGCGACTTCAAACTGGAGACGTGTCTGGCTGAAGGCGGAAGGCATGGCGTTTACCAGGAAACAGAGCACCAACAGGTATCTCATCTTCGTTCTCCTCTGAATCAATACTGCGTACCGGCGCTAAGGTTCGCGGCCGATTTTTCGAAACTGACACGTCGACGGCGCCACTCAGCCCCCGGAAGCTGGGCTCCGGGCGAGTCACGCGCAGCACGGAGAAAAGCTTCCTGGCGTGTAATTGACCAGACGCAGAAATATCGCGCGAGTGAGCCAGGTTGACGGGAAACGGCAAACCGAACATTGCGATCGGTGTGGATTATTCCGTCTCGAAAAGGGATCTCGTCAATTCCGACTGTCGAACGATACTTGCCAGCGTGCCGCGTCGGAGCGAATCGTGAAGAGGCACGGGAACCGTGATTGTAGTTGTCTACTGCTTTTGCAGGATTCGATGACTGCCTCGCTGACGCACTGTAAGGAATCCGTTTTGTTCGAGAATCCGGCACACCTCCGATCCCGAAAGAACCCGGAGTTTACCCAACCGGCACCTCAACCTGGGTTACGAAGACGTCGTAGTGCGTCCGGCGGGCGATCTCCGATGGCGATGCCCCTTGCCGGCGCTTTTTCCTGATATATACTGCGCTACAAATGCGCGACCCCACCCGCTCGATCGGACGTCGTGAAGCGCTTCTGATCCTCGGCGCCGGTGTGGCGGCCGCGCAGGAGACGCCGCTCCGCTTCACCGCTCTCGATCACATCGAGACTTCAGCGCCCGACGCGGCGAAGTCCGCGGCGTTTTACGCGCAGGTCTTCGGCGGCCCAATCTGGAAGAACAACAAAACGCCCCGCCGTTACGTGAAGCTCGGACCGTGCTATATCGCAATCGAGCAGGGCCGCGAACCGCTGGGCGTGGATCACTTCTCCGCCGGCATTGATGGGTTTCAGATCGCCGACATTCACCGTTTTCTCGGGCAGCGCGGCATCGAGTACAAAGATTATCCAAGCGGCCGGGACCTGAACGTGACCGATCCGGATGGAATCCACGTGCAACTCTCGGCGGACAACACGTGGGCGCAACTGTCGACTGGAACGGCCTCCGAAGAGCCAGGAACGTCCACAGGCGATCCGATCTTCACGGCCATTGGACTCGAGCACATTCTGCTGAACGTCAACAATCCGGAGAAATCGGCCGCGTTTTATGCAAAGATATTCGGCCCTTTGACGCAGCGCAACAACAACCGGATCTGGTTTCAGGTGGGAAGGTCACGGATCGGTCTGCTCGAAACGCCCGCAGGACAAAAACCGGGCGTCAATCACTTCTGCGTGTCGGCCGCTCGGTTCGACTACGACACCGCGGCGAAGAAGCTTACAACAGCGAATGCGCGGCTTGAAAAGCCCGAAGTTTCCGGCGCGCCCGAGTTCCTCGATCCGGACGGACTGCGCGTGCAGGTGATGAGCCCGCGGGCTGTCTAACGTCCGTTACCCCGCCAGAAGTCCGGATCCTGCGCGGCGAACTCATCGGACACGTAGCTCTGCCGCGGGTCCACTCGAAACCAGAAGTGCTCCCGCGAAAGGTCGATTCCGGCAACGATCTTTTTGGCCGCGTCGTCCGCAGCTTCGCCGTAATCGGGCGCGGCGGCACGTCCGCTATCGAGCATTCGCAGCGACTGCATCGGCGCCAACACGATATACGTCCCTTCGGGCGCTCCGGAAATAACGCGATAGACGATTTCAGGACGGTCGACATTCACGCTGTCAAGACTGACGCTCCGAAGCCTGAGGAGTTTGCCAAGATCGGATTCGTTCCCGGGCTTGATCCGCAGCAGCGCCACATCGAGATAGCGCATCTTCGGAAACATCCTGATCCCCTCCTCGGGACGATAGCTCAGGCCCGGTCGATAGGTCGCAATCAGGCTGCGCGCGCCGGCGATGAAGTTGTCGGCGGACAGCGGCGTCTCGGGCGGCTGCAGGGATGCCGCGCTAAGCGCCTGATCGGCGCTTTCGATGCTCGCGAACGAGTCGTGCAGTTCGATCAGCCAGCGCTCCGAAGGCCCGGCCACCGCGGACATCCCGAGCACGTTCACGCGCGCCTGTCCGGCGGAGTAAGAAGATTGCGCGGCGCCCTGCCGGATGACGCGCACCAGTGCCGGCGGTTGGGCCATCGCGCATCCAATGGAAACGCAGAGAAGAAGAAGCGACCGTATCACCCGTTAACCCGTCCCTGGGAATTCAGACGAACATTCCCGCGCAATCGCGCAGGAAAATCTATTGGTTCAGGATCGGAATGTTCTTCAGCGGGGGCGGCTCGGGTATTGTCGCGAGGTAAGCGCGGATGTCGGTCAGATCGGCGTCCGAAGCGACCTTCGCGGTATACGGCGGCATCGCGCCCGCGGGATGCCGGACATACGCGATGAACGTGGCCGCGGGAAGAACTTTTGGCGCGATCCGGGCGCCGGCCCCGCCCTGCCCCGAATAGCCGTGGCATTCATAACAACCATCGCGGACAAACAGGCGCTTGCCGTTTTCCGCGTTGCCGGGCGGCGCCTGTGCCAGCAGGACGCCGAGAGCGACGAACAACACGAGCGAGAAGAAAGGTTTCATGTGCTATCTCGGCTGCGTGATCACATCGATCAAATAAGGATTCCCGCGCTTCACCGCTTCGATGCCGCGCTTAATCGCGGGCCCCAGCGCGGCCGGATCGGCGATCGGACCTTCCGCCTCCACCCCCATGCTCTTCGCGAGCTGCGCGTAGTTGATATCAGGATCGGTAATCGTAGTCCCGATCCCGCACGTCTCAATGCCGCGATTGTGCTGGTTGGCCATGCGCTGCAGCTGCATGATCTCCATGTGATAAGCGCGGTTGTTGTGCATGAGAGTGAGCATCGGGATCTTGTGATGAGCCGATGTCCACAGCGTGCCGGGAGCCATCATCAGATCGCCGTCACTTTGAATGCACACGCTCAGCCGCCCATACTTCTTATTCGCGACCGCCGCGCCCAGCGCCGCGGGAGCCATGTAGCCCACGCCCTCACCTCCCGCCCCGCCGATGTAGTGGTAGTGCTTGTTCAAGTCCCAGAGCCTGAGCGGCCAATAGCTGATCCAGATGGTGTCGGAGACGAGCGACCAGTCCTCGTTCTTCAACTGCGCCCAGAGTTCGGCGGACATGCGCGCGGTGCTGATCGGGCTGGCGTCCCATGCATACGCAGCGTTGGTGCGGTTTTGCGCGAGCGACTGCGCGCTCGATTCCGCGAGTTTGGCGCCGCGCGCCTGAAACACGCGCGTACGTTCGGGCGTGACGAGCTTCCGCACGGCATCGATCAGCGACGGAAGAGTGGCCTCAGCGTCCGCCGCGACGCTGATATCGACGTCCTGGAAGCGTTCGAAATTCTGGTAGTTCGCTTTATAAAACAGATCGCTCGAGCTGATGCTGACCAGCTTCGCGCCGGGCTTCGTGATCGAACGCGGGATGACTTTGGTCTGTCCGCCCAGCGTGTGCACGACGCCGTAGAAATCGTAAGTCTCGAGCCCAAGGATGACGTCGGCGTTTCCCACGATGCCGCGCGAATTCCACGACTGGTTGAGCGGATGCCGCGACGGGAAGTTCATCCGGCGGTGCTGGTCGATCACGGCGCACTGCAGCAGTTCGGCAAGCTCGACGAGTGACTTGAGGCCCGCGGGCGTGCGCGCCGACCGCGAAGTGACGATGACCGGATTCTCCGCGCCCACCAGCATCTTTGCGATTTCGTTGACCGTGCTTTGATCGCCTGCCGGGGGCGAGGGCACGACGTATTTCGGAATCCGCAGCTCAGCGCCGGCGGGAATGGGACTTTCCTGCAACTCTCCGTCGGCGACGAGCACGACCGGCATTGTCGGCGGCGTCATGGCGAGTTGGTAAGCGCGCACCGTCGACTCGCCGAAGTGCTGGAGCGACGCCGGATTATCGTCCCACTTGGTGAATTCGCGGATCATCGCGGCGGCATCCTGCACGCTGTGCAGCCATTCGACGGACCCGCGGCGCTCGGCCGCGTTCGCGATGTTGCCGAGGATCAGAATATTCGGCACCTGATCGCAGTAAGCGTTGTAAACGGCCATCGCGGCGTGCTGGCATCCGACAGTGCCGTGGGCCATAGACAGCGCGGGCTTGCCTTCGATTTTGGCGTAGCCGTTGCCCATCGCGACGCCGATCTCTTCATGCGTGCAGGTGATAAATTCCGGCTGATTGCCGCCGTAGTTTACGACCGATTCGTGCAGCGAACGGAAACTCGATCCGGGGCTGGCGAAAATATACTCGACGGGAAGGGACTTGATCACGTCGACCATGTAGTCGGAGCCCGGCTTCTCGATGATCTGGACTTCGGCCGAAGCGCTGGCCAGATTCTCCGTCGCGCGCTCGGCGGCAGTGGGCGGACGGACAGCGGGCGCCGCCGCCGTTTGCGCTTCTGCTACAGACACTCCACCGACGATCGAAGCCGCGCCGGTTACCGCCGCGCCTTTCAGAAAACCGCGCCGCCCGACTGAAAGCTTACTGGATTTCGCCATCGTTTCCCCCACGGTTCAGATTCTTCGAGATGCTACGACGGTGGGACAGGCTTCAGCCTGTCGCTGGGTTTTGAAATCACAGGCTGAAGCCTGTTCCACCATCGTATTCTGCACAGCTTTTTCTGGCAGGCAGGGAAAACTATGTGACGCGGGGCGGTTTCGCCTGCCGTATCGCACGTCAAAAGCGCTTTTCAGCATCCCCTACGCCCGTTTCATCGCAATCGTGTTCTTGTCGATCTGCGCCAGAGATGTTTTCCCGCACTGCCGCATCGCCAGTTGCAACTCCCCGCGCATGATGTCGAGCACGCGCTCGACGCCCAGCTGACCGAACGAACTCAGTCCCCAGAGGTATGGACGGCCGATGCCGACCGCCTTCGCGCCAAGCGCGAGAGCCTTGATGACGTCCGAGCCGCGGCGCACGCCACCATCGACGAGCACCGGTATGCGACCATTCACCGCATCCAGCACTTCAGGCAATGATTCGATGGTCGGCTTCAGAGTCTCCATCGAGCGGCCGCCGTGGTTCGAGACGATGATGCCGTCGACGCCATGCTCGACCGCGAGCGCCGCGTCTTCGCGCGACTCGAGGCCCTTGAGCAGGAACTTCATCTTTGTGATCTTCTTCACGCGATCGACGAAGTCCCAGGTCATCGACGGGCTGTTCATCTGGAAGCCGTTCATATCGAGGCCCTGAAACATCGGCCGCGCGGCGAGGTTCGATCCGGGCGCGCCCTCGTGGCATTCGTTGCAGTCGCGCTTGTCGGCGCGGCGTGCGCGGTTGTAAGTTTCGGTGTTGCGCCCGCCCAGCAGATCGATCGTCAGCGCGAGCGCCGGGCATCCGGCGGCTTCCACGCGTTTGATGATGTGCTCGGCCTGTTCCCATTTCGCGGGCGCATAGAGCTGATACCATACCGGACCGCCGCGGGCTTTCGCGATCTCCTCATAGGAAACCGACGTAACGGTCGAAAGGATCTGCAGCGCGCCTTTGGCCTTGGCTGCGCGCGCCGTGGCGAGCTCCGCATCCGGATGGAACATGCGCTGCGCCCCGGTTGGGCAGATGAAAACCGGAAATTCGAACGTGCTGCCGAAGAGCTCGACGCGCGTGTCGACTTTGCTGACGTCGATCAGGCGGCGCGTGCGCAGCTCGATGTGCCTGTAACCTTCCTGATTGGCCTGCCGGGTGAGATCGTCGTCGACGCCAGATTCCATATAGCCGAAGTGCGCCTGCGGCAGAGCGCGGCGCGCGGCGTCTTCGAAATCCATCACGCTGAAAGCGTCTTTCGGGGAAGTCAGCGGGACGAAATATGGCGACACACCGCTCGATGACGGCGCCGCCTGTTGTGTCTGCCAGGCTGCGGCGGGAAGAGCCGCCAGAGGACTCGCCGCCAGGAACTTGAGGAACTCTTCCAGAAACTCGCGGCGGTCGCGATGAGTTGACATCCTGGCGGGGAATTATATCAATTTGCGGAATCGGATTTTTCTTCCCGGCATGTCGCCGTACGGTTCCAACGCTGTTTCAGTCACCGCGCTTGTACGGGTCCGACTATCTTCCGAGTCCGAAACTGGCCCACTTTGCCGCTTTACCCGTGATATTGCAGGGGCTCCCGCTTGCCCCAGCACGTCTCGCAGTGAACGCCGAGGCGCTGCGCTGATATTTCTGTCTGGCTTTTGCCCGGACACATGACTCCATCTTGACGCTAGCCCTCTGAAAGACATATGATCGCCCCCAGGCGGAGCCGTCAGACGCAGTTCGCAGAAGACAGCTCCAGGAGGGGTCAGATGATCAAAGGATCGGGATTTATCAGGTTGTCGTTTATCAGATTATTGCTGGGTGCGAGTCTTACAGTTGCCGCGTGGGGGCAGATATCGACTTCACAGATACAAGGAACTGTGAGGGATGCCTCGGGTCTCGGAGTGCCGGGCACTGAAATCAAAATGACGCAAACCGATACGGGCGTCGTTCGGACCGCCACCTCCGGAGCCACCGGCGAGTATGTCGTCCCGAACCTCCCGATCGGTCCCTACAGACTGGAAGCGAGCAAAGAAGGATTCAGCACTTACGTTCAAAGCGGCATTGTGCTGCAGGTCGGCACCGAGCCCAACATCGATCTGACGATGAAGGTCGGCGCGGTTTCGGAACAAGTGTCGGTGGAAGCGAATGCGGCGCTTGTTGAAACCGAGGCCACCGGCGTGGGCCAGGTGATCGAGAACCAACGAATTCTCGAGCTTCCGCTGAACGGCCGCAACGCCGTGGAGTTGGTGCAGTTGACAGCCGGCGCCGTCGTTCAAAACCAGTCCAGCAGCCGCTCCTTCCAGGGGCAAAGCGGTGGAGAAGGCATCGCCGTCGCGGGCGGGACTTCTTTCGGAACCACGTATCTCCTCGATGGCGCGTTTCACAATAATCCTTACGACAACACCAATCTTCCCTTGCCTTTCCCCGATGCCTTGCAGGAATTCAAAGTGGAAGCGAGCTCGCTGACTGCCCAAAACGGCGTGCACTCCGGCGCGGCGGTGAACGCGGTGACGAAATCGGGCACCAACTCGTATCACGGGGATGCGTTTGAGTTTCTCCGCAACGGCGACTTCAACGGCCGAAACGCCTTCGCAGCCCAGCGGGATTCGCTCAAGCGGAATCAGTATGGCGGCACCATCGGCGGGCCGGTGATGAAGAACAAGCTTTTCTGGTTCGGCGGCTACCAGGGAACGATAACCCGGCAGGACACCACTCCGGCAGCCCCCGCTTTCATTCCAACGGCGCAGATGCTCGCGGGGGACTTCACTACCATCGAGTCACCGACATGCACCTCGCGTCCAATAACTCTTGGAGCTCCATTCGTTGGCAATAAGGTTCCCGTTTCTTTGCTGGATCCGGTGGCGCTGAAAATCGCCGCGAAGCTCCCTCCCACGGCCGACCAGGCGTGCGGCCAGATTCTATATGGCACGACGCTCGATCAGGACGAATGGCAGGTGGTCGGGAGGATGGATTATCAAATAAGCGATAAACAATCGATCTTCGGGCGTTATATCGCCACGACGTTCTATCAGCCCACGCCATTCAGCCTGCAGCCCAGCAACATCCTCGCCACCGGTACCGGCGGGCGGGACAGCCTTGCCCAGACCTTCACGCTGGGCCATACGTTCCTGATCAGCTCTACGATGATCAACTCGATACGCGCGGCCGTAAACCGCACGGGCATTCACCGCACCAATACGCCCGATTTCGGACCCGCCGATGTCGGAATCAAGGGCGTCTACAGCTACCAGCCGGACTACATGCTGATGACTGTCACCAACGGTTTCGCGATTGGTAATGGCGTCGAAAACCAGGCGACATTCCGGACCACGACCTACCAGCTTGGCGACGATTACAGCATCGTGCATGGAACTCACCAGTTTGCCTTCGGAGCAGAGGGCGCTTTCTGGAGATCGAATTCGAACGCCAACGTTCGTTCACCTGGTGTCTATTCGTTTGACGGCACGGTGACCGGGTTGGGACTGGCCGACTTCCTGACCGGAAAGCTCGCACAGCTCGACCAATCCGCGCCCAACACTCTGTACATGCAGGAAGGGTACTTTGGCGCGTATGCGCAGGACACCTGGAAAGTAACTCCCCATTTGACGGTGAATTATGGCGTTCGCTGGGAGCCCTGGTTCCCGCAGACCATAACGAACGGGGCCATCTACAATTTCAGCCTCTCGCGATTCCAGCAGGGGATTCAAAGCAGCGTATTCAAAAACGCGCCGGTCGGCTTCTATTATCCCGGCGACCCGGGTTTTCCGGGTAAGTCAGGCCTGAACAGCCGGCTCGGCGATTTCGGGCCGCGCGTTGGTATTGCCTGGGACCCGTTTGGGGACGGCAAGACTTCGATCCGGAGCTCCTTTGGACGCGGCTACGACTTCCTCAATGCGCAGTTCAATCTGAACACCGCCGTTGCGCCGCCATGGGGCGCCGAAATCAGAACGACGCATGGGCCTGGCGGGCTCGACGATCCATTCCTTGGCTTCCCCGGCGGAAACCCATTCCCGATCACCTTTAACGCGAATGCTCCGTTTACTCCGTTCGGCCCATTCCTCAGCACCGATTACGACGAAAAAACCACTGTCGCCGACACGTGGAACCTGTCCATCCAGAGGCAGATCGGGTCATCGCTGCTGGTGTCGGCCAACTACGTGGGAAATGAAACCTCGCATTTGTGGCTCACGACTCCGTTGAATCCCACCGTGTTTGTCCCAGGCAACTGCGTCGCCGGGCAATACGGGCTCACCGCCGCCGGACCGTGTTCGAGCGCCGCGAACGTCAATCAGCGCCGCGTGCTTTATCTGCAGAACCCCGCCCAGGGGCAGTATATCGGGGCGCTTGACCGCTACGTCTCCAGCGGAAACCAGAGCTACAACGGGCTGATCCTCTCCGCCCAGAAGCGCTATGGCCGAAGTTTCAGCGCGAACGCCAACTATACCTGGTCGCACTGCCTGACGAACGACCGCATCACCAGCGGCGGCAACACGACGAACGTGAACACCGAGTATCTCGACCCCAACAACGCCAACTTCGACCGCGGAAACTGTCCGGTCGATCGCCGCCATATTCTGAATTTCACCGGCGTGGCCCAGATGCCGGGCCTGTCTAACCATCTGCTCAACAGCGTCGCTTCCGGCTGGCAGATCGCGGCAATCGTCCGTCACCAGTCCGGCGCTCCTTTGACTGTCACGACCACCGATCGGCAACTGAGCGGCGTCGGCGCGCAGCGCACCAATCAGCTCCTGCCGGATGTTTACAGCACGACCAACGATCCGTTGCAGTACCTGAACCCGCTGGCGTTTGGAAATCCTGCGCTGGGAACGCTGGGGAATATGAGTCCGGGGAGCTTTTTCGGCCACCCCTATACGCAGATCGATGCATCTTTATCGCGGCGCTTTCGCCTGATCGAAAGGGTCACCATGGACCTTCGCGTGGATGCGTTCAATCTCCCGAACCACACCCGCTTCTCGGCAATCTCCCAGAGCTTCAGTGCGACAAATCTTGGCCGCACCACCGGCGCTCTCGATCCGAGGATTCTGCAGTTGTCCGCAAAGTTTATCTACTGAGATATGACACAGGTAAATCCATGAAGTATGCGAGCCGTATCCCGCTGGTGTGGTCTCTCGTTTTGATCGCCGTATTGACGAGCCTTCCAGCGGCATTTGCGCAAGTCGATTTCTCGGGCGAGTGGGCGCCGCGCTTTTACGAGGACCAGCCCGAGCGCGTGCCCGGGCCGGAGCTCGGCGACTATCTCGGGATCCCCATCAATGCCGCCGGCCGCATGCGCGGCGATACGTGGGACGCCTCACTCCAGACTCTGCCCGAATGGCAATGCCGCCCGCACTCGGCGGATTACATCTGGCGCGGCCCATCCAACCTCCGGATCTGGAAGGAAGTCGACCCGCTTTCGCGTGAGATCACCGCATTTCATGCTGAGTGGCTGCGCTCGATCGACCGTCCCGTTTATCTCGACGGCCGGCCCCATCCGCCCGAATATGCGGCACACACCTGGGCGGGATTCTCGACGGGAAAGTGGGACGGCGACGTCCTGACCGTCACGGTGACGCATCTCAAGGAAGGCTACGTCCGCCGCAACGGCCTTCCCCGCAGCGACGTTGCGACACTAACCGAACACTGGATCCGCCATGGCGACTGGCTCACCGTGATGACCATCGTGAAAGATCCGGTTTATTTGTCCGAACCATTCGTTCGCACCACCGATTACGAGCTCGATCTGCATCAGCAGATTCCGCCGTATCCCTGCGAGGTGGTGAACGAAGTGGTGCGGCCGAAGGGGAGCGTGCCGAATCATCTGCCGGGGACGAACACGTTTCTGACGGAATTCGGTGAGCGGTACGGAGTGCCGTTTGAAGCCACGCGCGGCGGCTCCGAGACGATGTATCCGGAGTATCGTAACAAACTGAAGGGCGCGGCCGCGAAGTACGTCGATGCGAGGCGATAGAGTTTTGACGAAGATCGTTTGCGTGGCTTGCGTCGCGGCTGCCGGAGCCGTGGCACAGCAGATACCCGACGTTCACGTCCTGCATGTGCGGAAGAACATCTACATGATGGTGGGCGCCGGCGGGAATATTACTCTCTCGGCGGGTCCCGACGGCGTGCTGATGGTCGATTCCGGCGCGGCGCAGATGAGCGACAGGATTCTCGCCGCGATCCGCCAGCTCGGCCTGCAAATCGCGATCGATGGTGCGCCGCCCAAGCCGATTCAGTACATTCTCAACACCTCGGCGCGTCCCGAACACGTCGGCGGCAACGAGAAGATCGCCAAAGCCGGCAAGACATTTACCGGCGGGAACGTGGCGGGCGATCTGAGGGGTTTGGGCGAAGCCGATCCCGAAGAAGGCGCGCAGATTTACGCTTATCAGAACGTGCTGAACCGCATGAGCGCGACGTTACCCCCCGCCGCTCCGGGCAAGCTGCCGGTAACAATTACGCCTCCTGCCGCGTGGCCCGCGGTTACGTACGATACGGACGTCCTGAATTTCAGTCACTTTTTCAACGGCGAAGGAGTGCAGCTCATTCACGAGCCGGACGCGGTCACCGACGGCGACAGCATGATTTACTTCCGTGGCGCGGACGTGCTGGCGACCGGGGACATTTTCCTGACCGACCGCTATCCCGTCATTGATCTGGAGCGCGGCGGAAGCCTGCGGGGAATTATCGATTCGCTCAACCACATTCTCGATATCGCGGTGCCGGAATTCCGGCTCGAAGGCGGCACCATGATTGTTCCCGGCCACGGGCGTTTGTGCGATTCGGCCGACGTTGCTTATTACCGCGACATGGTGACGGTGCTGCGCGATCGTATTCAGGATCAAATCAAGAAGGGCAAAACGCTCGCGGAAGTGAAGGAAGCCGGGCTGACCAAAGACTACGACGGCCGCTACGGTTCTCCTGACACATTTCTCGATGCGGCCTACAGGAGCCTGAGCCGGAAGGCGGGGAAATGACGCGGCGGCTCCTCCTGTGTACGGCGATTTTGCCGATCGGGCTTGCGGCGCAGCGCGGTGGCGGCGGAGGACGCGGCGGTCCTCCGCCGACACCTAAAGCCGGTGCGCCGATCGATCTGACCGGTTACTGGGTTTCGATTGTCACCGAAGACTGGCGGTATCGGATGATGACGCCGGCCAAGGGCGATTACCCGAGCATTCCGCTCAATCCCGAGGGCATCAAAGTCGCGCAGGCGTGGGATCCCGCGAAGGACGAAGCCGCCGGCAACCAGTGCAAGGGATACGGAGCGGGCGCGATCCTGCGCATGCCGGGCCGCCTGCATATTACCTGGCAGGACGACAACACCCTCAAAATCGAGACAGACACGGGGATGCAGACGCGCCTGTTTCACTTCGGCGCGATTCCCGCAGGTGGCGAAGCGACGTGGCAAGGCGATTCACTCGCCGAATGGGAGTACGCGGGCGGACGCGCCGGCGCGCACGCGGGTGATTTGAAAGTCGTCACAGCGCATGCCAGGCCGGGTTACCTGCAGAAGAACGGCGTGCCTTACAGCGCCAATGCCGTGATCACCGAACACTTCGATATGACGAAAGAAGACGACGGCACATCCTGGCTGATCGTCACCACGCTGGTGGAAGATCCGCAATATCTGCAGCGGAGCTTTCAGCGAAGCACGCATTTCCGGAAGCAGGCGGATGCGGCCGGCTGGGACCCGCAGCCCTGCAGCGCGCGCTGAAAGACGGATCCGCGCTCGAGCCATCGAGGCGTACGGCATATCTCACAAAGGCAAGCGCCGGGATGAGTCCGCTCGAGAGGTTGTGGTCCGGTTCGTGGCGCGGGCTCGTGCCCGCAGCGTACAATCCTGTCGACGTTCTCATGTGTAAGATAACCGGCTAACCATGGCGATACGGGCGCGGGCGCTCACTCACCTTGACATTCTACCTGAACGGGTTTAAAATTCCGGTAGAATGTCTACCAGAAGCGAAAGCGATCGCGTCGAGCTGTTGCAGGGCACTCTCGATCTCCTGATTCTGCGGACCTTGCTGCGCGCGCCCCTGCATGGCCACGCCATCGCCAAAGCCATCGAACGGAACTCCGACGATGTTCTTCAGGTGGAGCAGGGTTCGTTGTATCCGGCACTGCATCGGCTGCTGAAGCGTCGGTGGATCGCTGTCGAAGAGGGCATCTCGGAAAACAACCGCCGCGCCAAATATTACCGCCTCACCGCTCAGGGCCGCGCGCAGCTCGCGCGGGAGACGACGAAATGGGGAAAGCTGGCGGAGGCGATCTCCCGTATTCTCAACCCCGCCGAACGAGGCTAACGGTCGTGAGTAGAAAGATCGCACTCGACTCGCTGAAACAGGAGATCCGCGAGCACATTGAGCTCGAAACTGAGGAGAACATCGAGCGCGGTATGCCGCCGGACGCGGCGCGCATCGCCGCCCTGCGTAAGTTCGGAAACCGGACCCTCGTCCTCGAAGACGCGCGCAGCGTATGGTTTCCTGTCTGGCTCGATCAACTTTTGCAGGACGCTCGCTACGGCGTTCGCACCCTGCTGCACAATGCCGGATTCACCAGCGTTGTCATCCTGACTCTCGCGCTGGGAATCGGCGGCAATACCGCTATCTTCAGCGTCATCGATGGCGCCCTGCTTCACCCCGTCCCGTTTCCCGACGCCGGCCGTCTGGTGGCGCTTTACCAGAAGACCCCGCGCGATCAGAGAAACGCAGTCTCCTACCCCAACCTGCTCGACTGGCAGCGGCAGTCGAAAGCGTTCGAGGGAATCGCGGGGGTTCGAAACTCCGGATTTACATTGACAGGCTACGGCGCGCCGCGACAACTGATGGGGCTGATGGTTTCTTCGAATTTCTTCTCGGTGCTGCGGACGGAACCCCTCATTGGCAGAGTCTTCACGGAAAAGGAAGACCAGCGCGGCGGCACCCCGGTTGCACTCCTTGGCGAAGCATTCTGGAAGCAGCAATTCAACGCTGACCGGAATATTCTGGGAAAAACGCTGCAGTTGAACTCACGCGCAGTCACCGTGATCGGAGTGGTCCCCGCCAGCGTGCGTCTGGACCGCGCCCGCGGGACCTTGTTCAACGACATCTTTACCCCTATAGGCCAGAACGACTCGGATCTCTTCTATCATCGGGGCGCCGGCGATAACACGCAGGGGCTGGGGCGTCTCAAACGTGGTGTGACTCTCGCCGCCGCCCGCGTCGAAATGAATACCATCACGCGGAATCTGGCCGCGCAGTACCCAGTGGACAACGCCGATGTCGGCGCCAATCTGGTTTCCTATCAAGAGGAGATCACGGGCAATCTGAAGCCAGTGATGTTCGCTTTGGCCGCCGCGGTTGGCATCGTTCTGCTCATTGCGTGCGCCAACGTCGCGAATCTCTTCCTGGCCCGGTCGGCCAGCCGTTCCCAGGAATTCGCCACCCGCCTCGCGCTGGGAGCCGGCCGCGGAAGGCTGCTCCGGCAATTACTGACGGAAAGCCTGCTGCTGTCTCTCGCCGGCGGCTGTCTCGGCCTGACGATCGCTTCGTGGTTTACCAAAGCGGCTCTGGCGGTGCTGCCGACTGCGTTACCGGTGATTTCAGAAGTCCGCGTCAACGCCCACGTACTCTGGTTCGCACTGGCTATTTCGCTGCTTACGGGGATCCTTTTCGGATTCGCGCCCGCCCTGAAGGCCGGCGCCGCGAACATTCAGACCATGCTTCGCGAGGGAGGGCGAAACATTTCGGGGAGCCGGCGTGAATGGCGATATGTTCTCGTCATCGCGCAGGTTGCATTGACCGCGATGCTCCTTATCAACGCCGGGTTGATGATGCGCAGTCTGAGCAATTTATGGAAGGTAAATCCGGGCTTCGACGTTGCGAACGTGCTCGTCTTCCACACCAGCCTTTCCGCCGGCCGCTCCTCCAGTCCGGCGAAAATCCGCGAATCGCTTCACGAGCTCAACGAACGGTTAAAGTCCATTCCCGGCGTCGAATCCGCGAGCGTCGAGGTTGGCGGTCTTCCGCTGGAAGGTAATTCCACGATCGCGTTTTCACGCGAAGGCGAGGCCATGAACTCAAAAAGCATGAGGATGGCCAATTTCTACGCGGTGAGCCCCGAGCACTTCAGCGCTCTGGGCATTCGTCTGTTGCGTGGCCGCGCGTTCACCGATCGGGATACCAGCAAGACCCCTCCGGTAATTGTGATCGACGACGACACCGCCCGCCGCATGTTTCCGGGCGGGGAAGCCATTGGGAAACATCTCCACAACACACTCACGGATAGTCTCGCGGAGATCGTCGGGATTGCCGGCCGCGTGGAACAAGCTGGCCCTGACGCCGACCGGACCGCCAAAGATCGCGCACAATTCTACTTTCCAATCGCACAGGTACCCGACGCCATTTTGCCACTTGTGTCCAACGGCCTGAACGCAGTTGTGCGCTCGCACGTCGCGACGTCAACTCTTACCGGCTCCATTCGCGCGACCCTTGCCAAATTCGACAGCGAACGCGCCGTGTTCGGAGTGGAGGAGATGTCCGACATCGTTGGCGCTTCGCTCGCCAGCCGGCATTTTTACCTGCTCATACTCGGCGCATTCGCCGTGACTGCGCTGATCCTCTCGCTGGTCGGCATCTTCGGGGTGGTGTCTTATCTGGTAAATCAGCGGACGAACGAAATCGGTGTCCGCATGACGTTGGGCGCGCAACCTGGCGATATTCTATTCGCCACGATTCGCGAGGGGACGGCGGCGGGGCTTCTCGGAATCGCGCTCGGCGCGGCAGGCGCCGCCGCACTGACACGTCTGCTCGGGACACTGCTGTTTGGCGTCAGCCCTGTCGATGCGCCGACCTTTGCGGCTGCTGCCATTTTGCTGTTTATGCTGACGGCCCTCGCGTGTTATCTTCCGGCGCAACGCGCCGTCCGCATTGATCCGGCGAAGGCGCTGCGCTGCGGCTAGTCGTGGCGACGCCCTCCAGGAAGATCGTCTCGAACACCTGCGCGAGCTCGGCGGGCGCGAGTGATCCATCCGGACGGTACCAGATCTCGATCCGATTGAGCAGGCCGAGAAGGCCGAGCGAGAGGAATTTGTCCGGAATGTCATCACGCAGCACCCCCGCGCGCTGGGCGTCTCTGAGAACGTCGCGAACCAGCTTTTCGTAAGCGTCGCGGAGCACGATGATGTCCGAAAGCCGGCTTCCGGAAAGCGCGCGCATTTCTGAGACGGCCGCGGCGTGGCGCGCCTGATCCCGTATCAGATTGTCGACGTGCGCGTGCACGAGAGCCCGGGTGCGCCCGAGAGGGTCTTCCGCGTGGGCAAGCGCGGCGCTTACGTCGGCGGCGATCTGTTCCAGCGACGATTTGCAGATGGCGTAGAGAAGGTCCTCTTTATTGTCGATGTGATAGTAAAGAGACGGCTTCTGGATGCCCAGCATTTCCGCGATCTCGCGCGTGGTGGCGGCCGCGTATCCTTTGCGTGAAAACAGAATCGCGGCGGTTTCGAGCAGGCGCGCGGGGATGGCGGATGCTGTTTCCGGCAAGTTCGTATGCGCGGGCAAGGCAGGCACGGGCGCGGGAGCGAGAGAACTGCCGGGCGCCGCCGCCCCGTGGAGATAAATGGAAGTGAACATACGCGCGAGCGGATCGGCGGAGAGATTCTGCCCGCGCCGGAACCAGAGCACGGCCCAGTTCAGAATGTTCAACAGCGCGAGATAGAGATACCGTGGCTCAATATCCGCGCGCACGGCGCCGGCGGACTGGGCCTCTTCGAGTACGGTGCGCACGAGGTCCGCATACTTCCGGCGGAGGGCGACGACGATAATCCGGTGCGGGCCGGAAAGAGCGCGCAACTCATTCAACATCGTCACGTTGCGGTGCTGGTGGCGGAGGATTGTCCTGAGGTGAGTGCGGGCGAGAGCATGGATGCGATCGAGCGGGTCGGACGTCTTGCGAACAGCGCTCGCAACTTTCGCGTGGAGGTGTTCGAGCGAAGAGACGCAGATCCGGAAGAGGAGGTCCTCTTTGCTCGGGATGTGGTAGTAAAGAGATGCCTGCTGGATGCCGACGGCGGCGGCAATCTCGCGCGTGGTCGTGACCGCGTAGCCGCGCTCGCAGAAAAGTTCGGCGGCGATGTCGAACAGACGTTCCGCGGTGGCGGACCTGGCTGAGATCAAAAGGTGAGTTTACAACCGGCCGGTCAGTTATTCGAAGGCCTCTCGACTTTATCGATTACCACAACGCCGATGCGCAGTTTCGCCGCGTCGATGCGGAAGCCCAGTTGCTGTTGCACTGCTGTATAGAGGTCGGGAGGGGCGTCCGCGGTGGGCGTGAGGGCATTCGGATTCGGCGCGGCGATCGCGAGCTGCGGAGGCGACCACACCAGCGAAAAGTCGTACTTGCCGGAAATACCCGTTTGATTGATCACGGGGCGATCCAGCGCGGCCTGCTGCAGCATTTTGGAAAAATCGTCCATCGTCACGTTATTCAACAGCACGCTGCCGGGACCGCGAAAGATCACGCCCGTCGTTGCCTTCGTTGGGTCGGTCTTTGGGTCGTTCGGCGAAATTTTGATGCCGCCTTTCGCCACGTTGACCGTGTAGACGGGAAGCTCCCGCTGCTCGTCGTGCACCGCAAGCTGGAAACGCTCGGCCAGCAGCTTTCGCAGCATCATCGTCAACTGGTCACGGGTGGGCTGGCCTTCTCCTTCGGCCTTCGCGCTGATGTCGTATTTCTCGGATGTCGCCCACGCCGGCAGTCCAATGATCTGGTGAGGATGGAGGTCGTAGACAAACGACAGAATGTCCGTGAGCGGCATGTTCATCACGGAAATAGTGCCGCCCTGCAGGCGCAAGCCGCGCTCCCTGGAATCGGGGCTGCTTCGCTTGATCGAAGCGACCTCGAACACCGGATCGGTGCTGGCCAATGGCTTCGGCCTGGCCGGCGGCTGCGGGATCGTCCACGCCTGGTCAGGGCCAACGCGCTTCATGGTCCACGTGACCGGGCTCGAAAAGCCTTTGAGGCTGCCGGTCAACGTGCCGCCATCGGCGCTGAGCTTGCCATCCCACGTGGCGCCGATCCCGGGAATACTGATCTTCAACACCGCGCCCTGCACGTTGATCGTGGCGGGAAAAACAAGGTACGTCTGGTCGATGCTGTAGAAATTCCCCTTGATCGGATTTCCCTCTGACGACTGGATGATCAGGACGGTTCGCAGATCCACATTGCCGTCAGGATTCCTGACAGTGCCCTGCCACGTGCCGGTGAGGTTCTGCGCAAAGGCAGCCAGCGGCAGGAAAGCGAGCGCGATCAGAAATTTGAGAGCACGGTTCATGGGCTTTCCTCATTGGACGATCACGGGGTCCGCCGGGTTAGCGTCAATAATACCGCGGAATGTGGGGCGGAATGTGGGGCGGATTGATAAGCCGCGGCCGATTGCCAACGACCGCAGGATGCCATCCCGCCCCACAGGCCAGCAAGCGCCACTCGTCCTCAGAAATAGTAGCCGAGTCGCGCGCGCAGCAAGCGACTCCAACGACTTAGCTGAAAGCTGACAGCTGACAGCTTCTTTTCTCACAACTCCGCGAGCCCGCCGTCGGCGAAGAGCTCGGCTCCCACAACGAGCGACGCATCCGATGAAGAAAGAAATAGCGCGGCCTTTGCAATTTCCTCAGATGTGCCCATGCGTTTGAGAGCAGTGGTGCCGGCCATGCGCTCCTGCATCTGCCCGATGGCGTCCCCATCGAGTCCCATCTTATGGAACAAGGGGGTCGTGACGGGGCCGGGACTCAGAGTATTGACCCGGATACCGCGTGGCGCGAGTTCGTTCGCCAGCGTTCGGCCGAAAGAACGGACCGCCGCTTTCGTCGCGGCATAGACCGAAGACCCGGGAAATCCTTTTTTGCTGACTACGGAAGCCGTTAGAAGAATCGAACCGCCGTCCGGAATCAGCGGCAACGCAGCCTGGATGGTAAAGAACAGACCTTTGACGTTGATGTTGAAATGGTCGTCGAAGAAAGATTCCGCGATTTCGCCGAAGGGCTGAAAGCGAGCGACACCGGCGTTGGCGAATAGAATGTCAATGCGCCCGTATTTCTGGCCGACCGTGGCGATCAGGCTTGAAATATCCGAAAGCCTGCTGGTGTCGGACGCGAGAACCAGCGCCTTCGCGCCGAGTTCTTTCTGCGCCGACCGGATGGCTTCCGGATCGCGCCCCGTGGCGACGACCTGCGCGCCTTCCTGAACGAACAGCTTCGCCGTGGCGAGGCCAATGCCGGTCGAGCCACCGGTGATCAATGCGATTTTGCCGTCGAGTTTTCCCATACGACGAAAGGATGAGATGCCGGGTTGGAAGGATTCAGGCACGATAAACTGGGGGGTTTCCAACAGGAGAAGGCCATGACGCCAACAGAGGTTCTGCAGTTTGCCAAAGAAAATGGTGCCCGCCAGATGGACGTGCGGTTCTCCGACATTCCTGGGTTGCAGCATCACATTTCCTATCCGATGAGCGAAGTCAGCGAGAGCTCGTTCACCGACGGCTTCGGCATCGACGGCTCGAGCATCCGCGGCTGGGCGGCCATCAACGAAAGCGACATGCTGCTGATCCCCGACGCGGCGACGGCCTTCATGGATCCATTCATGGAAACGCCGACGCTCGTGATGATCGGCGACGTGCGCGATCCGCTGACCAAACAGAACTACGAGCGCGATCCGCGCTGGATCGCGAAGAAGGCCGAGTTATATCTGAAGAACTCCGGCACGGGCGACACGGCGTACTTCGGCGCCGAAGCGGAGTTCTTCATCTTCGATAACGTGCGCTTCGATCAGAACGCGCATTCCGGCTTCTACTTCGTCGATGCCGAGGAAGGCCGCTGGAATTCGAGCCGCGAGAAGGACAATCTGGGATACCGTCCGCGCTACAAGGAAGGCTACTTTCCGGTGCCTCCGACGGATCATTATCAGGATCTCCGCTCCGAAATGGTGAACACGATGGAACGCTGCGGCCTCGTGATCGAGTGCCATCACCATGAGGTCGCGACCGGGGGGCAGTGCGAGATCGATCAGCGATTCGACACGCTGGTGAAGTCGGCGGACAACATGACGCTCTACAAATACATCGTCCGCAATGTGGCGAATCAGCACGGCAAAACCGTAACGTTTATGCCGAAACCGATCTTCGGCGACAATGGCAGCGGCATGCACACGCACCAGTCGATCTGGAAAGGCGGCAAGCCGTTGTTTGCGGGCGACGGCTACGCGGGATTGAGCCAGATGGCGCTCTATTACATCGGCGGCCTGCTGAAGCATGCGCGGGCGTTGTCGGCGATCATCGCCCCGACCACCAACAGCTATAAACGCCTCGTGCCCGGCTACGAAGCGCCGGTGAATCTCGCGTATTCGCGGCGAAACCGCTCGGCGGCGTGCCGAATCCCGATGTATTCGGCGAGTCCCAAAGCGAAGCGCGTGGAATTCCGGCCGCCGGACCCCTCGTCGAATCCGTACCTCGGCTTTTCGGCGATGCTCATGGCGGGTCTTGACGGCGTTCTGAACCGCATCGAGCCGGGCGAACCGCTCGACAAAGATATCTACGATCTCTCCCCGGAAGAGATGAAGTCGGTGCCCTCGATGCCCGGATCGCTCGAAGAAGCGCTGAGCTGCCTCGAAGAGGATCATCAGTTTCTGCTCAAAGGTGACGTGTTCACCGAAGAGCTGCTCGAGACGTTCATCGACTATAAGCGGAAGGCCGAGGCCGAGGCGATCCGGCTGCGGCCGCATCCGTATGAGTTCTCCCTTTATTACGACATTTAGCGGCCGCGGCGTGCTGCACGGCACACATCTTTATTGATTATTTATGTAATTCCTTATATCCTGTACACTATTTAAAGCGTGCAATGACAATGGATTGTGAGGAGCGTGATCGCCTGGCGCGGAGGTATGCTGCGTTTCTCTCCGACTATCGACGGTCGCTTGACGTCCTTGAGGGGATGACGGGCGTGATGGCCCGGGATACATATCGGCGCGTCAAAGAAGGGGCGGAGCAGGCAAAGCGGCAGGCGGAAAAAACTCGAATCGAGCTGGAGTCGCATATAGCCGGGCATCGTTGCGGCGAGTGCGCTGCGGATTGCAAGGCGGCGTGCGCGTCGTAAGCATTTCCCGAAGCGGTGCGTTACCTGAGTTCCGGAATCGCCTCGCAAGGAGGTCGACTCCGCCTGTCGGATGACGGCCAACCAGGCGCCCGCGACTATGGAGGCGATCAACAAATCGATGCAGGGATTCCCGGATCTGGACAACGACTCGGCAATGATCGACTCCTGGCTCCGGGATCGGCTGCGGCCAGAGAAAACCGAAAACGCCGCTACGGATTTGCGGGGATAAGCAGAGCCGGATTACTGAATCATGCTGACGAGGCTTTGCACCATGCCCGTGAACTGGCCAGTGGTGTCCTTGGTGAAATTACCGCTGCCCGTGAGTGTGACCTTGTTCGCGACGATCGCCTGATATGCAGCATTTCCGGAACCCGAATATGTCAGCGACGTGGTCTTGAAATAAAATGAACCACTGACATTGCCGGAGCCGGTGTATGAGTTAGCGGCCGCATAACTGACGTTGCGATCCTGATAAAAGAGGAGACCTCTGTCGCTGCCCGACGACGGCGCCGAGAAGTTGAGATTTCCGGAGCCGGAAATGGCGATCGGACCTGCTGTGTAGCCGTTTTGTCCGGTGATGTAGAAAGTGACGTTTGTGCCTGTGAGATTGCCGGAGCCGGTGTAGTTGAAACTCTTGCTGCCGCCGCCGGTCCCGTTGATGATGTAAGTTCCAGTCTGAAAAGTGATGCTCCCACTGCCTGTAAGACTGAGCCCGCCGCAATACACTCCCGGCGAGAGTATATGCGCACTCGCGTCAGAAATGGAGTAATTCGAGTAATCGCACGTGCTGCTGACCGGGATCGAAGGGACATTGGCAAATGGATCGCTCACATACGACGTAACGCGCGTCGGGGTTGGACGCAGGGTTCCTGACCCGGTCTTTGAATAGGTGCCCGCATATTGGATCGTTGTCGCGGTGATGTTTCCCGACCCCGAGTAACTGAATCCTGCGTTGTCGTAAATCCCGCAACTGGTCGTCGTAATGTTCCCGGACCCACTGTCGGTAAATGCGTTGCCCGCGGCTTGCGAGAGCGCCACGATGCATGAGGCGCCGCCGGTTGAGCCTACGCCCGCCACAGCGGCGGCCTTCACATTCAGGGCGGAGATGCCGCCGAAACGCGCAAACGTAGCGGAAATACTCTGGCCCACGGTTACCTGGAACCAGAGAGTTTGAGCATTTCCGGATACGGGGGAGTTCGTATCGTTGGCCAGGAAAGTCACGGTCTGCCCGCCGCTGCCGCCCTGTGTATAGCCGTTCGCCTGCGCATATACGCACGCCGCTCCCAGCGGTGTGGTGACAGAGTCGGGAATCGAGCAGTTGGTTAGTGAGTTGCACGTGATCCCGCTGCTGCACGAGGAACCATTGGCGGCTGCCCAGGACGCGGCTGCCAACGCCGCGGCATCCGCCGCGCTTTGCGCGACGCGCTTTCTGTATTGGGCATATCCCAGATCAACTACAAAACCGAGAGCGCCAAACATGACAGTCAGACTCAGGGTTGCCAGCAGGGCGGCCGAGCCGCGCCTGCTTCCCAGCCGCAGCTCCTTCCCGGGTTTCAAAATTGAATCACCTGCGTTGATTGCGCGCCGAGCGTAAACGATCCGCTCGAACTCAACGGGATCGGATTGTTGATGGCGTAAGTCAGCTTCAGTGTAATCGGATTTCCGACCGCGTTGGCGCCGCTGGTGCTGCCTGGGAACTGCTGGGACGTGTACGTCTGGCACGTGCTGAGAGCGCAGGTTGTGGTGCCGCTGTTATCGGTGAGGCTCAGGTTCAGCTGGCTTGCGGTGGCTATGGGTGCAAGACTTCCGATCATCGTCGCAACGGTAGCCACGGTTATGGTGCAGCTGTTCGGGGTCCCGCACGTCGCGCCATGATTTGCGGCATAGCGAGTCGCAACCGCGACAGCATTTGCCATTGAAAGGTACTGGAACATGCCAATGCAACACTCAAAGACTGAGATGCTGATAAGCACGGTCGACACACCCATCAGAGCGAACTCAACCAAAGTGGAGCCGCGCCTGCTACCGGCGCGGCCTTGCGCAATCAACTTATGGCAAGATCCTCGTAAGAAAGGAATTTTGTGGAATGAGCCGCGTTCCGTGGATTGGATGCTCATGACTCTTAGCCCCGAACCCTCATGGTGACAGTGCGGCTGATCGTGGTCTGTCCCGGAGCGAGCCCCGGAACGGCGAAGAGTTGTGGTGTCACAAGCGTTGACGTGACCGTGACCTGCGGACCGCCGTCTGGTCCCGCCGTTGCCCCATAAGTCGCGGTCACCGTGAGGGGCGCAGCGGTGCAGGTGGTGACGGCGGAGCCAAAATTCGGAAGACCCTGCAAGGCTGCCAGCACATATGTACACGCTGTCGTTGAATCCGCGGCCAGAGTCGAGTTTTGAGAGGCGTTTACTGCCGCCGTCCGTGTGCCGTCTTGAAGCGCAATCAAGGAGTAGGAGTAAAATCCGAAATCCCAGGCTCCCACAAAAAGGAAAATATACCAGGGCACCAGGAACGAAAACTCGATGAGGCTGGTTCCTTTTCGCGATCCAGGGAGGCGCCAAGGCCTCTGAAACTTAGACATCCGGCCGTTTTCCGTCCTGTCTTAGACTATTGTTCAGGGCTGCCGCGCCAGTCAATACGTCAAAAGTTATCGGTGCTCGCGGATGGTGTGTGGCTCCAGGTGTTGTTATCTGAAGTTATGACCGCGAAGGTCTACCAAGGTGCAGGATGAATTTCCGTGTGACCTGCTTTATAACCGTACTGTGTCTGTCTTTACAACTCGTACCGTGTTCACGGTGTTCGTCGCTTTAGCTTCGCCGGCGTTCCTGCACGCTGACATCATCTATACAAACTTCGGGGCCGCGGAAAATCCTTTTGATCTCGACGGCGGCGAGGTTGTCACGTCATCCACAGCCGATCTCAGACCCTCGTTTGCTTTCGTCCCCTCCGTGGATGCCCTGCTCAGCGAAATTGATTTCGTCACATCCATCGGCGCCCCCGAGGATGTAAATCAGGTGACGATCAGCCTTTCGCAGGACAGTGGCGGTCATCCAGGCACGGCACTCGCATCGAAAGAGTTCGACAACCAAATGGGTATTCTTGGCGGGGAGACACTTGGCGTGCCACAGCCACCCGTGGTTCTCTCGTGGACATCAGACGCGTTCGCCGCAATTGAACTGACTGCGGGCAGCACTTATTGGATCACATTGGATGCGCCTGTACCGGGGGATGTCACCTGGGACGACAATACGACGCTCCAAACCGGATACTCCAGATTTGTCGGCGGTCAATGGGAAAATATTCTCAGTGGAACGATGGGCGCTCTCCAGATTTCCGGAGACGCCGTCGCGGAGACACCGGAACCTGGGACCGCCATTCTCCTTGCTATCGGTTTTCTCGGGCTCAGCCGCCTTCGAAGACTCGGCTGATCTCCCGATCTTCTTTCCTGGCCATCCTCCTCCTCGCGAACGATCGATTTCATCAGGCCGTTTCCAGCACCAGCGCGCTGCTTCGAATCGTTTTTGTGGCGTCACGCCTCTCTTCGCCAGGTCGATATCATCTGCACGAACTTTGCGGCTGATTCCACGGAAGCACGCACCCATCGGGCTGTGGGGAACGAATAATGCTTTGCCGGAACGCTGCTCGAATCGTTCACGCCACAGATCGTGCGTTCGCGGCGGCAATTTACTTTCCGAGAAGGCGGAAACGGCGCTTCTCTTCCGATTCAGATGCGCCCAGCGCGCGGCCGATGACGTCAAGCGCGACCGGTGACATCACGCGATAACCCTTCGCGTTCGGATGCAGCCCGTCATCGGAAAGATCCGGCTGCATCTGACCCGCGGAATCCACCATCGCCAGGTAGTAATCCATATACGGAAAGCCCTGGCTCAGGCAATATCCCTGCATCCATCTGTTGATGGCCTGGATTGTCGCCGGCGGATGGTTGGCGGTCATCTGATATGCCGGGTCGACGTCTTTGTGGTAATCGCTGACCGGCAGGATGGACGCGAGCACGGGCTTGATCCCATGGGCCTTCGCGAGATCGCCCATCGTCGCCAGGTTCTCTTCGATCTGCTCCACCGAAACGCCCGCCGCGATGTCGTTCGTCCCCGCCAGAATCACCACGATCTTCGGATTCAGCGTGACCACATCCTGCCGGAAACGCGCCAGCATCTGAATGGTGGTCTGGCCGCCGATGCCGCGGTTGACGAAATCGCGGCCGGTGAAATATTCGTTGATCCGCCATCCTTCGGTAATGGAATCGCCCAGGAAAACCACACGAGGCATTTTGGCGGCAGGCGGCGGCACTTTCGCATCCGCGTCGCCGTACCTCTTGAGATTGTTCGGATCCGGATCCCGCTTTTGGCTGACCTGGTTTTGCGATTGCAGGATCGCTTCGAAGTGGCGCTGGATGCGGCCGAGCGAGTCGCGCAGCTCCGCATACTGCTGATCCGCGGCGGCGGGAAAAGGTGTGGGGCGCGGGATGGAATCGGCCAGCCCGAGATACGCTTTCACCTGATTGATGAACTGGTAAGTGAGCCCGGCGTTGAGCTGGGTTCGCTCCATCGCAGCCAGCGTGGCCTGCGCGTTCTGCTTCAGAGGACCACTGGCCTGAGTGAGCCCGGGTGTCGCGACGGCGGTCGACTCCATGAGCTGCACCATTCGCGTGGCGAGCGCGACCGCGTCTTTTTGAGAAAGAGCACCGGCGGGTTGAGAGAGCGCACCGGCGCCGGTCGGAGCCGGCGTCTGCGCCATGCCCGCGGCCACGAGCAACAAGAGCGCGGTCATGGCCTTCATGCTTCTCATGACTTCTCTTCCTTCTCCAGCTTGAACGTAATCGTGCCGATGGTGAACTGCAGCCGGACCTGCAACTGCACCGGGAGCCGGCTGTTGTCATCCGTCAGCCAGATGTTCAGACGTCCGGTGCGCTTGTAGAGCACGTTGTTGAAGATGAAGACCTCGTACCGGATCGTCTTGCGCGGGCCCATCGCCGTGTTGAGATCCTCGCGCCTCACCGATTCGATCTTCACCTGGACGAACTTCTTTCCGTCGCTGACGGGGATCTGCACAGTCTTGCCCGGCTCGAGGCGCAGGGTGCGCAGCATGAGAAGGCCGCCAAGCACGTCATGCACACACGGAGGGATCTCGACATCGTGGGTGACTGTAGTGTTTTTGTTGAGATCCTTCTCGGTGTAGAGCGCCTTGCGCGCCGGCGTGTCGTAAGTCACGCGCGTTTCCTTGTTGCGGCTGCCTTCGCGCGCGACGAGGAGAGTATTCTGCGCGCACAGATTCTGGCCGAGCGATGCGGTGTAGTCGTCGTCAACGCGAAAAAGCCGGGAGACGAGACCGGCAGATTCGAGATGCAGCCGGAGCTCGCTGGGCGTGGCGCCGGAGCGCGGCGCCGGGTTCCACGTGAGCTTCGCATTGCCGGCGGGAATGAGCCGCCATTCGATCTGATAGGTCAGCGTTTCACGGCTCGGGGGCTCTCCAGGGCCACCATCCTGCCCAGCCGCGAAGGGTCCGATCAGGCCGAGGATCGAGAGCATGGCCGCGGGCCATCGCAATCCGGTCATTTACGCCGCCAGTTTCTCATATCGATCGGCGTGGGGCAGGTCGTAACCGGCGGCCGGACACATTGAGCAAAGCCAATCGGCCTGGACGTTTGCAACTCACAGCGCAGGCCGATTGCCAATCGCGCGCAGGATGCCATCCTGCCTTTCACGGCTTGTGTACTGCCACTCCACGCTTGCCGCCTCTCAAAAGACCCGGCGGCGGAGACGCTCGACCGTGAACTTCGCGGTATCGGAGACGGCCATTACCGCCATCACGCCTGCCTGCACGGGATCGGTAACGACCAGGTCCGAGGCGTCAGGCACGCTGCCGGCCATATTCAGGCTGATCACGAGAAGTCCCGCGGCGCGGACTTCGCGCACCGCGGCTTCGATCGCGCCGCCCATCAGCGAGCCGGCGAGCACCAAGGCCCGGGCGCGCGGCAGGCGCGGCACGGCCCGCACGGCATCGGCGAGGGCCTGCTCGCCGACGAGCGGAATGGTATCCACCGAAATGTGTTCGCCGCGGATGTTGTGGCGGTCGGCTTCCACGATGGCCCCGATGGCGACCTGGCCCACCTGCGCGCCGCCGCCCATGATGATGATCCGTTTGCCGTAAATTTCCTGCATGCTCTTGACGGCCTCGGCGCTGCGCACGACCGGGAGAGCCCGCAGATCGTGCAACATGGACTCCCAGGCAGCCGTGGTGACTTCAAAGTAAACGCGCGACCCGGCGGAGGTGTTCTCGATGATCGAGACGGTGCCGATGTCCCCGGCGTGGCTGGCTATCACGCCCGTCAGGCGGTGGAGGATGCCGGGTCCTGAGTCGGTCTCAACAAGGAGACCGTGGTTCTGTGAATCCATATATTCAGGAGCTATCATCTCAGTTGTGAAAGCTGGAACGACGCGGCGGAGCTTCCTGGCCTCCTCGGGTGCGCTGTTCGGAGCGCGCTGGGCGGCCGCCGCGAAGGGTCACATCACCAAAGCGCGCCTCGCCGCAATCACCGATGAAATCGGCCGCACACAGGCGGATGCGATTGCTTTCGCGAAGCAGTACGGCCTCGAATGGGTGGAGCTGCGCAACGTGCCGGAATCCGGCAAGGAGTTTGCAAGCCTTCCCGAAGCCGAGCTGAAAGGTTACGCGGCAGAACTGGCGGCGAACAAGCTGAAAGTCTCGCTGCTGAAGACCAGTCTGCTCAAGTTCCCGTGGCCCGAGCAGAGCCCCGATGCTGACAAGCAACGCTGGGACCGTCGGAAAGACGATCTGGCGCGCGCCATCGCGGCGGCGCAGATTCTGGGGACGGACAGGATCCGGATATTCACCGGCGCGCGCGTCGGCACGCCGGAATCGGCCTTTCCCGCGATTGCGCGCACAATAGGCGAGATGGCGCCGGCGGCGGAGAGCGCGCGCGTGCGGCTGCTGATCGAGAACGACGCTTCGCAAAACATCGCGACTTCTTCCGAGCTGAGAAGGGTTCTCGAAATGATCCCGTCGAAAGCTGTCGGGTTCAACTGGGATCCGCGGAACGGGGTCTCCCTGAACGAACCGCTGTGGCCGGGTTACGACGGGCTTCCGAAGGCGCGCCTGTGGAACATGCAGATCAAGGCCGAAGCGCTGGCGGGTGGTCCGGAGCAAATCAACTGGCGGAAGCTGATGAACCAGATGCAGAAGGACGGCTTCACGGGCATCGTTTCGCTCGCAACCGAAGTCTTCGACGGTACGTTTGATAAAGCTGGCGAGGCCATGCGCGACATCCAGCACTTTGTCGGAGAGCTCGATTGAATAAGGCGTTTCTGATTGCGTTCGGCGGCGCCGTGATTGTGATCGGCGTGCTGATCTGGTTCGGATTCTCCAGCACGGCGGGCAATCACCTTGTCCCCCGGGGAACGATCGGTAAGGTGCGAACCGTCAAGGCGGCGGACGACCTGACCTTCATGGTGGTCGACTTTAACCTGACGAACAATTCGGACGTCGACATGATCGTGCGGAGCGTGGAGTCGGAAGTGGACACGAATGACGGCGCAATGCTCGACGGCGGCAGCGTAGCCGAGGCCGATATAAAAACGGCGTTCGCCAGCTATCCCGAGCTCGGCGAACAATACAACGCGGTCCTGAAAGATCGCGACAAGATCCCGGCGCATCAGACGGTCGATCGCATGGTTGGGCTGCGGTTCACGGCGCCGATTGAAAAGGTGGATGGGAGAAAGCGCCTGGTCCTGCGCATCGAGGACATCACCGGGCCGGTTGCGGAGCTGACGAAATGAAGCGGATGGTGTGGGCCGCCGGTGTGATTCTCGCCGGCCGCATGCTGGCCGCGCAAATCCCCGCGGGCGCGGAGTTGAGCGTCCGGCTGACGGACAAGATCGCGAGCGAGAGCCAGAGCCAGGCGGCCGTACACGCGCTGCTGATCGCGCCGGTGATTGTGGACGGCAAGGTGGTTGTATCCGCGGGCGCGCAGCTCACCGGCGTCGTGAAGCAGGCAAAGGCCGCCACGGATAAAGATCCGGCGCAGCTCGAGATTGTGTTCAACGAGATTCGCGACCGCACGGAGCATGCGAGCATTGCGGCTGTGCTGTCCAATCTCGAGAACGCGCGCGAGACGGTAGACGACAAGGGATTGATCCTCGGGATCACGCCCGATCAGACCCTCAGCGCGCGGCTCGATCAGGGGATCGCGAAGCTCGGAAATAACGAGAAGCTGGCGGGACTCGCGGGCCTGATTTCCGGCGCGAAGCAAATCCTCAACATTCAGGACGCGAACGCGAACATTGATTACGATCCGGGCGCGGAGTTTACGCTGCGCCTGACGCAGCCGTTCGAGTGGCGCGCCGGCGACCACGGGCCAACATCGAAGCTGCAGGCCGTTCCGAACGAGACCGGGCTGGGCGAGCTGGTGAACCGGCAACCGTTCCGGACGGCAGCGGAGAATCCGCCGCGTCCTTCCGACATTACGAACATCATGTTCATCGCGACGGAGGATGAGCTGCGAGCGGCGTTTGAGAAGGCGGGTTGGACGTCGCCGTTGCGGTTGGACGCGGTGTCAAAGCTCGGAACGGCGCGCGCGCTGATCGAGGCGCGCGGATACAAGGAAGGGCCGATGTCGGTGCTGCTGCTCGACGGGCACGCACCGGACATGGCATTCCAGAAGGGCAATAACACGTTTGCACAGCGCCATCACCTGCGCATTTTCCGGCGGCCGGGGACGTTCGACGGAAAACCGATATGGGTGTGCTCGTCGACGCACGATACAGGGATCGATTTTTCCGATCGCGACCGAACGTTCATCCACAAGATCGACCCCGAGATCGATCGCGAGCGGGCGAAGGTGGTGAACGATTTGTTGTTCACGGGGATGGTGCGGTCGCTCGCGCTGGTGGAGCGTCCGGCGATTTCACATGATATGACGAACGCAACTGGCGACGCGCTGCGGACGGACGGCGGCATGGCCGTGCTCCTGCTGCAATAAACCGGGGCCGTGGCGCGGGCACTCTTGCCGCCGGCTACTACTCCCAGGCGCCCGCCGCCGGCCGCTCGATCGTCCATAAAGTGGTGTCGCTGCCCTCCACGAATACCGCTACACGTCCATCCTGACTGATCGCGGCGGCGGGTCCGTTCGCGAGCACGCCTCCTACCGATCCCCAGCTGTTATTCATATTCCGCCTGTCCGACGTGGGAATGAACGAAAATATAGAGACTCCAGGCGCTACCGCAGAATCTTATACAAGTTGCTGTAGTCGTCCGTCCAGGTCCGCAGGCCCGCGATTGGCTTGATCGGCTCACCTGCATTCCTGATCTCGGGCTGATCGAAAAATCCCGCGCGCGAGCTCACAAGCACCCAGTCGGATGCGGCTATCTCCTTATCATCGTCCGCCTCGAGGCTAACCATCATCGCCTGCTTGCCGCTCTCCGCCGCCGCGAGCGCGACGACCGGGCCCAGGTCCAGATACTTGTTGGAAACGTGAACCGCCAGCACGCCGTTCGGCTTGAGGTGCCGCCAGTAGAGCGCATACGCCTGCCGCGTCAGCAGGTGCACGGGGATGGCATCGCCCGAGAACGCGTCGACCGCGAGCACGTCGAACTGCTTCGGCTCTTCGCGCTCCAATGAGAGCCGCGCATCGCCCAGCACGACCTCATTCTTCGCCATGCAGTTTCGCAGGAACCGGAACTCGGTCCGCGCGATATGCAGCACCAGCGGATTGATGTCGTAAAAGGTGTAGTGATCTATCGGACGCCCGTAGCTGGCGATCGTTCCCGCCCCGAGTCCAATAACGCCGACGTTGATGCCGCCGCTCATCCCGAGGCTCTGTATGGCGAGGCCGATGCCCGACTTCCGCGCGTAGTAAGTCGTTGGAAAATTCTCGTATTGCGGCAGCAGAAATTCTTCGCCATGGTCGATCGTTCCGTGCCGCAGCGTCCGGACCGTTCCCATCGAGCCCGTGCTCTCTTCGTCGTAAACGCGCAGCGCGCCATAGAAATTGCGCGCCAGCACGCGCGAATTGCGGACGTTGTTGAATGTATCTCGAGCGAGGAATCCGGCGATGCCAACCGCGAGGCCCGCCGCGATCACGAAGGTCACGAAGCCGTCATTGACGGACTTGTTATCCACGGCCCCGCGGCCCCGCCACATCACGTAAGCGGCAACCAGACCGGCGATGCCGAACAAGACCGGCGAGTCATACGGCGCGTTCAAAAACGGTGTTTTGAAGAATGCGGGCCAGCCGGCCTTCGCGGCGGCGATTCGCAGCGCGATGTAGAGTACGAGCGAAATGGTGAGCGTCCCGATCACGACTTTGTCGTACGACCCCGTGAGGAATTCCGGCTCTCTCATCGCTTCACTGATCGGCTTCCCGCGCTCCCGCCACAGCAGGTAGACCAGCATGAAAGCCGTCAGCGACACCACGATCGGCAGATCGTACAAACCGTTGAGCAGATACGGCGCGACGAAGCCGATCAGCAGTCCGCCGATCGCGCCGCCGACCGCAACCATGAGATAGAAGGACGTCAGATATTGCGGCGCCGGGCGGCTGCGCGCCACTTCGCCGTGACAAACCATGAACAGCACGAACAGCGCGGCGCAGAAGAACCCAACGGCGATCTTGAGATTTCCTATATCGCTCTCCGTCGAGATCGCGTAGGCCACGGACGGGACCGTCACCGCACCCAGGCGGATGAAAAGCCATCGCCAATACCAGCGGTCGCTGTCGAAGCACAGGATAAAGCTCAACAGATACAAGCTCAGCGGCAGCACCCAGAGGAACGGAATCGCGGCGATGTTCTGCGTCAGGTGGTTCGTCACCGCGAGCAGCAGCGCGGACGCGCATGCCGCAAGCCCCATCCAGACAAACCGGTCTGACCATCCAGGCGGCGGCGCGGCAGCGGCCGTTGCGGTGGCCGTCGCGGGCTCATGGGTATCGCGCGCCCGCCACGCAACAATCGCGCAGACCAGCACGAACGCGATGTAGGAGATCGACCACATCCACGCCTGTTGACCGCTCGTCAGATACGGCTCGATCAGGATGGGATACGTCAGAAGCCCCAGCATCGAGCCCGCGTTCGAAAGCGCGAAGAATCGATACGGCATCGCGCCGCCGTTCGATCGCGAGTACCAGGATTGCAGCAACGGACTCGTCGAGGCCAGCAGGAAGTAGGGTAGCCCGACGGTCGCGGCGAGCAGTCCAAGAATGCGCAACAGTGGATCTTCCACGCCGTTCGGCTTCCACCAGGCCGAAGGCAGGATCGGCAGCGAGAGAAAGCTCAGCGCGAGCAGCACTAGGTGGATGAACGTCTGCCTCCGTCCTGCCTGCCCGTTCACCCAGTGCGCATAGGCGTAGCCGCCCAGCAGCGCGACCTGGAAGAAGAGCATGCAGCTGGTCCAGACCGCGGCCGATCCGCCGAACCACGGCAGGATCAGCTTGGCGATCAGCGGCTGCACCTGAAAAAGCAGGAATGCGCTCAGAAGAATGGTCAGCGCGAAGAGAAGCGCTGGAACGCGGGGTTTGCTGCTACTTGTATGCTGCAATGCCTGTTACCCGTTCTCCGATGACGAGGGCGTGGATGTGGTCGGTGCCTTCATACGTCTTAACCGTTTCGAGATTGCACAAATGACGCATTATAGGATACTCGTCGGTTATTCCGTTGGCGCCCAGCAGATCGCGGCTGAGGCGCGCGCACTCGAGCGCCATCGCCGCGTTGTTGCGTTTCAGCATGGAGATGTGCGACGGCTCGAGCTTGCCGGCGTCTTTCAATCGTCCGCATTGCAGCGCAAGCAACTGCGCCTTCGTGATTTCGGTGATCATCCACGCCAGCTTTTCCTGCACCATCTGATGACTTGCCAGCGGACGATTCTCGAACTGTTTGCGCACGGTGACGTAAGACCGCGCGGTCTCGTAGCAATCCATTGCCGCGCCGATGACCCCCCAGCCGATGCCGTGCCGCGCCTGCGACAAACATGACAGCGGAGCTTTCAGGCCCTTCGCGCCAGGCAGCATGGCGGAATCCGGAACCTCACAGTCGCTGAACGCGAGACTCGAGGTGACCGACGCGCGCATCGACCACTTGCCGTGGATGTCCGACGTGGAAAACCCTTTCGTGCCGCGCTCGACGAGGAAGCCTCGAATGCCTTCATTCTCGACGCGCGCCCAGACCACCGCGACGTCTGCGATCGAGCCGCTGGTGATCCATGTCTTCTCTCCGTTGAGGACCCAGCTTGCGCCCTTTCGCGTCGCGCGCGTGATCATGCCCGCGGGATTCGATCCGAAGCCGGGTTCTGTCAATCCGAAGCAGCCGACCGCATCGCCGGACTGAAGCCGTGGCAGCCAGCGCGTTTTCTGTTCCTCCGATCCGTATTCGAGGATCGGATACATCACGAGCGCACCCTGCACGGAAACGAAGCTGCGCAGGCCGGAGTCGCCGCGCTCCAGCTCCTGCATGATGAGTCCGTACTCGACGTTGCTCATGCCGGCGCAGCCGTAGCCGCTCAGATTGGCTCCGAGAAAGCCGAGCGCCGCCATCTCGGGAATCAGTTCACGCGGAAAGCGCGCGTCGCGAAAACATTCGCGAATCAGAGGCAGTACGCGCTCGTCAACAAAGCGGCGCGCGGTCTGACGGACCAGCAGCTCCTGTTCGGAGAACTGCGAATCGATCAGCAGATAGTCGACGCCGCGAAATGCCACCAGACCAGTGTAGTGCTCAGTATGTGGCGCGGACACTTTTGTCCGCCTCTCCGGCAATTGTGCCGGCGTTTGGTCCCGGACCATGAAAAACGACGGCCAAGCTACAACCAGCGCGCTGCTTTCGGATAGACACGCCTCGCATTCTCCGAAAAAACCTGCTTGCGCGCTGCTTCGCTCAGCGGAGAGTTCTCCACATAGCGCCGCGTATTATCCGCATGGTCCCCGCTCTCCGGATTTATCACGCCCGGAAAAGCCCCGTCGCATTCCGAGCCGAAGAGAATATTGTCCAGCGGCACGGCCTCGAACAGCATCCTCATATTGAGGTCGTTATAAATGCAGCTATCGACGAACACATTCCCCGAACCGAGAATTTCATCCGGACTCGACCAGTTGTTGTACTTCGCGATCGCGCGCCATCGGCCGATCTGGCACGGCAACGCGCCGCCCCCGTGTGGGATCAGAAACCGGACGCGAGGGAAATCCTTAAAAAGTTCCCTGGCCATCATGAGCTGCACGAAACCAGTGATGTCCGCGACCAGATACTGAACCGCCGTGTGCGGAAAGTTCGGATTGATCGACTCGCTGCCATGCACGACCAGCGGCACGTCGAGCGCCTGCGCGGCCTCGAAGATCGGATAGTTGTGCTTGCCGGTGAAGGGCTGGTTGGTCCAGCGGCCGCCGGTACCGTCGGGGTCGATATTGAAAGCGACGAAGCCTTCGCCGGCCCAGCGCGCCATCTGCTTCGCCACGCGATCCCCCGGGCACGACCGATGCTGGCCCAGCATGCCGACGGGAGCGAAACGCCCCGGGTTGAGCTTGCAGGCGCGGAGCACCAGGCTGTTGTTGAGGTCCGCCCACGCGGCGTTCTGTTCGACGGAGCCATCGTGCGTCGCCATGGCTTTAGCGCGCGGCGATGCGAAGGCGATGTCGATATTGCGCTGATCCATCAGGCTGACGACGGTCTCGATGCTCTTCGTGACGTCGGCGTCGGAAATCTCCGGCGGCGCGGAGGGGTTCTTACCCGAGAGTTGCCCCTCGCGAAAGCCTTCCACTTCCGGGTGGCGCGCAAGCCGGACAAAGTGCTGATGAGAGTCGATGATCATGCTGCGCCATCAAGGATAGCAACGCCCCTGTGCCAGACCAGCGGAAATGCACGCGCATGCGAGCGCGCCGCATCCGCACGTATCGCCGCAGATGTGTTACGGAACCTACTATCTGCTCATGTTCGCGGTACCGCGGGGGCCGGCGCCCGCTTTGAAAGCGTCCGGGAGCGTGGTTGCGGGCCGCTTGCGTCAGCGGGATCGCGGTAATAGTGACGGCCGAGGTGTTCTCGCTGATTCCGATCCTCGCAGTGGCAAGCGTGTGGGTGTTTTGCCGCAAAAGCCCCGCTGACGCCGCCGCCGCCAATGCAATCGGCGCGGCGATATTCTGGCGCGGCCTGCGGAATTGGTCCAAGCAACCGGTGGTCCTGGAATTGCAGCGCGCATCATTTATGGCAGACCTGACAACTCTCCCCAATCTGCTGGATACAAAAGCGTGCATCTGCCGGGTCATCATCGAAACGCCCAAAGGCAGGCGCACTAAATTTGACTTCGATCCAGAGTCGGGGCTCTTTCTGCTGGCGGCCCTGTTGCCGGAAGGAATGATGTTTCCCTTCGATTTCGGGTTCATTCCCTCCACTCTCGGCGAGGATGGCGACCCGCTCGACATGATGGTTCTGTTGGACGCGCCCGCGCACGTTGGCTGTCTGATGGAAGCGCGCATCATCGGAATCATCAACGCGGAGCAAACGGAGGACGGCAAGACCAAAACCAACGACCGGCTGCTCGGCGTGGCTGTGCACTCTTATGAGCACGAACACTATCGGTCCATCACCGATGTCAGCCGCACCATACTCGATCAGGTCGAGGCCTTCTTCATTTCCTACAACAAGCAGCGCGGGAAGAAGTTCAAAGTGACGGGAACGGCCGGTCCAAAGAAGGCTGTGCGCTTTCTGAAGGATGGAATCGCCGCGTTTGAAAAGAAAGCGAAGAAGCAGTAGCGCGTACCCGTGAGTGAACCGATTTTCACCGTGGGGCATTCGACGCGGGCGGCGGAGGAGTTCGTCGAAATGCTCACCGCGCATGGAGTGAAGCTGCTGGCGGACGTCCGTACCGTTCCACGCTCGCGGCATAATCCGCAGTTCAATCGCGAGGTGTTTCCGGAGACGTTGAAGTTTGCGGGTATCGAGTACATCCATCTTCCCGAGTTGGGCGGGCTCCGGAAGCCGCGCAAGGACTCGACGAACATGGGTTGGCGCAATCTCTCTTTTCGTGGCTACGCGGATTACATCGAGACGCCGGCGTTCGAAGCGGGTCTCGATCGTCTCATGCAATCAGCGGCCGGCCGTCGCGCGGCGGTGATGTGCGCGGAGGCGGTGCCGTGGCGCTGCCACCGCTCGTTGATCGGCGATGCGCTGGAGGCGAGAGGCATCGAGGTCTTCGAAATCGCGAGCGCGACGCGGGCACAGCCGCACAAGATGACGCCGTTCGCGCTGATCAAAGACGGGCGGGTGACGTATTCTCTGCTCTCAGACGATCGGGACGCCCGCGAGCGCTGAAGCCAGCGCCTGCGAGATCGTTTCGACGGATGCAGGTCCATGAGAGCGCCACGCAACGAATCCATCGGGCCTGACGAGAGCGGCGCCCGCGGGCCCGATTCCATAAGCGGCAGTGAAAGCATCGTTGTCGATCCGCAGGGTTTCGATGCCCGGGACTTCGAAAGCGCCGGCGTCGGGACCGGCCAGCACCACGAATCCCTTGCCGAAGAGATCGAGCGTCGAGATCCGCTCGCCGTCGCGCTCGATCCAGACATGTGGCGCGCGGGAGCCCGGGCGTCCCTTCGACTCGCGCGGGTTTTCGTGCACCGGCGGCGGACCATAGCAGTGTCCGAGCTCGATGTTCAGATCGTCTTCGAGTGGTTGCATGCCGGAAGTCCCGAGATAGGAAGCCGCGCGGGTGACATAGCGCGAGTATGCCTGCTCGACGGTGAACGCGCCCGCTGGACGCCGCTCGGGATCATACGTCGCGAGCAGCTCCGGATGCGCAATCCCTTTCAGCACGAGGGCAAGTTTCCAGGCCAGATTGTGCGCGTCGTGGATGCCGCAGTTTCCACCAAATCCACCATAGGGCGGCATGACATGCGCGGCGTCGCCGGCGAGAAAGACGCGGCCTGCGGAGAAGCGCTCGGCGATGTCGGCGGTCGATTGCCAGTGCATCACGTTTTCGATCGTCACCGGTATTTCGCTCGTGCCAAGACCCGCATGGACATATTCGAGACAACGCTCGCCGGTCAGACTGGCGGAGACGTTGGTGTCCGGATTCGCCGGATCGCCGATCGTATGGACGGCGAGGAATCCCGACTCGTACGGCTTTTCGATCCGGAAGAATCCGCGCAGCACGGGATTGACGACCATGATCACGCTGAGATTGCGGCCGCGGATCAGCGGCGCCACCGGCGCACGGAAGTAGATCGTGACGCTATTTGAGAACACGCCGCGGCCGCGCATCGGGATTCCCAAACGCTCACGCATCGAGCTGTGGCTGCCATCCGCCGCGACCATGTAGCGAGCGCGCACGGTTTCAGTCGCGCCGGAATCGCGGTTGCGAACGATGGCGGTCACACCGTCCGCATCCTGCTCGAACGAGATGAGGTCGGTCGAGAAGCGCAGATCGGCGCCGAAAGTGAGCGCGCGCTGCTGGAGCAAAGGCTCGAGAAGGCTCTGCGTGATAAAGACGCGCGAGCAGGGGCTGACATCGCGCACGTGCTCATTCAGGTTGGCGATGTACCAGGCGAGCTCTTTGCCGGCAAGCGTTTCGACGGACATGATGGCGCCATCCTGATCGAACTGTTCGCCGGACTTCTCCCTTACGATGCGCTCAATGCCGGTTTCGCGGAAGATTTCCATGGTCCGCTGATTGATCATCGCGGCGCGCGGATGGATCGCGGTACCGCGGTGATGCTCGACGACAAGCGGCCGGATGCCGTGTCGGCCGAGCAGGAGAGCAGTGGTCATACCGACCAGGCTGCCGCCGGCGATCAGAACTGGGACTTCATGGTCCGCCATGCGAAAAGGGCAGTATATAAGGGCGGCCCTGGGTTGGATGACTCGTATTGAACATGGCTCCGGCTCCAGGATTTCCGTCCGGTTCGCGCACGATCAGCGAGATGCTCCCGCCTGCGTGGTTTCACCGTCAAAAGATGTTCGATTTCCTCGGGACACCTTTCAGATAACCGACAAACTCTCCTGCGGACCAGGCTGTCTGAAACAGTATGACCCAAATCAGGCACTTCACAAAAGAACCTCCCAGACCCTTCGTCAGCGCGGATCGTCCGATCCGGATCGTCAGCAGGAAAGGGAGCAGAATGCAGCACGCAGCGTAAGCGAGGCGAGGTAATACCGGCCTTGACTCGACGCGATCCGCGGCGTACCCGCGGCCGTACGCGAACCGCTGGCGAACAAAGGCGATCAAACTCATGGTGTTTTCGAATCGAACCTCCGCCTGAGTCAGGTACAGGGTTTTACCGCGCTTCAGCCAACGGAGATGCAGCAATGTCTCCCAGCGCCCGCCCTCAAGAAGGTCTTGTTCCGCCAGCAGCGCGGCACGCTTATAAGAAAGGTTGGCTCCGGAGAGATTCACCGCGGCGCCCGAAGGAATGGGCGGAACAAAACTCCCGTATTCCGAGAAAAAGAGCGCCAATTCCCACAGCCGGGCGGTCAAAGGGGGAGCGACCGGTCCGCCAATAGCGGGGACATCCGGATTCTCTTCGTGTGCTCTCAGCAACGTCGCGCACCAGTCCGGGGCAGGAATGCACCGCGCCTCGACGGCGGCGACGACTTCCGTGTCGAGCTCACCGATCACACTCCAGCGCATCGCCGGTACTGCGATTCTCGTTCCGTAGTGCACGAATTTTACGTTGGGAAAAACGGGGCCGAGTGTAATGGCCGGGTCGACACTCGAGCAGTCCACAACCACGATCTTTTTCGCTTCCGGTTGCCCGGTTAGTGACCGCAGACAACATTCCAGAATCCGGGGGGATTCATAGGATGTCACGATAATCGAAATCGACATAAGTGGAAGGCCTTGCAATAGCCGGCGGATAGGAATTTTTGGGCTGTTCCGCCATCCTCACGCGACGGACGGCTTTGTCCTTCCCGGTGGATGAACATAACCGGCCACTTCTCCCGCGGTGCGAATCAGGGAGAACAGGGCAAACCAGGGCAACGAGGCAAGCAGCCACGACCGGTACTCCGGTCTGCGAAAGACGCGAACGACGCCCTTCAGAAACAGCCATCCGGGCAGAAGGATAACGCGAGCAAGGGCCTGGCCCGCGCGTGCCCCGAAATTTCCACTTTTCGCCGCGGAATACTCTCTGGCATCGCGAAATAACTCGCGAGCACAGACGATTGCCTCCGGGGACTCAACAACGGCCACAGCCACGGGATTTCGACAAATCCTCACACCGGCTGCCGCCATGGCGCTGTGAATTTCCATCTCGCTCCCGTAGCGGGCGAAGCCATATCGATTCAGCAACTCAGTCCGGTAACTTGTGTTTCCTCCCGGGAGCAGATGCGCTTGCCCGGGCGCGACTTCCCCCGCCTCGATCGGTGGCGCGGTCTGCACATACTCCCAGAGATAGATCGCACGCCTGCAATCAAATCCATGGTGCAGACCTTCGAGGGGACACACCGGCCCGCCCACAACCGCTGCCCCGGCCGCATGAGCTTCCAGCATTGCGGTGGCCCACTCACTGACTACACGATATCGGGGGTTCAATAACACAAGGAATTCGCCTTTTGCGCCGGCGGCCGCTCTGGCCCGGGCTTGCCCGAGCGATTCACAGCGCTCCTGCCTGAAGACCGTCACTTCCACGAGATGTTTCGACGACAGTTGATCGAGGGAAGCGAGGCACCGCGCGAGCACCTGCGGCGGTTCGCGATCGAGGATCAACACGGAAAGGGTCAAGACGGCTTATGCCTCAGTTAATTTATTCAACCGGCCAAAGGCAAGACATTCCTCTAATACAGAGGTAAATTTTCGCGGAGCGAACCCCAATACACGAACGGCGCGATCGGAGACGTAGTACTGGAACAGGCAATCGTTATAGAGCGCGGCAAGGCGAGGCATGAACTGCCCGCCGGGGTGGACCGCTTCGCCGATACTCACCGCCGCGGCCGCAAGAAAAGAAGGCACCGCGAGCAGCAGCGGATGGAGGCCCATGGCTTCGGAAGCGCGGCGAGCAATCTCCCGGAAGCTGACATTATCCCCACCGAGGATGTAGCGGTCTCCGCATACGCCATTGCGGATGGCGGAAAGAATCCCATCGACCACGTCCTCCACATGAACGATGCATCTGCCGCCGTTAAAGCAAGTCACGATCTTTCCCCGCGATACCTTGCGGATGATCTCGGCGCCGCGGTACCGGGAGCCGTGCGGACCGAATATGCTCCCCGGATTGACAATCACGGCGTCAAGCCCGTCCGCCACTTCCCGCAGAACAGCATCTTCTGCCTGCTTCTTGGACAAATGATAATTGAAGCGCCGGCCTCGAAGATTGAACGCGAAGTTCTCATCCGCGGGACAGGCCGGGCCGCCTGGGATTCCAATGGCGCTTACCGAACTGACGTGAATAAGACGTCCAACAGATTCCAGGCGGCACGCCTTTGCGATCCTTTGCGTATTCCCGACGTTCGCCTCAAGCTGTAATCCGGGATCCGGCGTCCAACCTCGGATATCGGCCGCGGCGTGAATAACAAGGTCGTGACCGGCGACTGCGTCACGAAGGCAGCGCAAATTGTCGAAGTCCCCTGGTATCGGGTGCACACCCAGGACACTGAGAGTCTCGGCGTTCGATTGTTTCCGATGAAGCGCTGCTGTATCGTAACCGAGAGAAACGAGCCGTTTGGCCAGATGGGAACCGAGAAATCCGGTCGCTCCGGTGAGCAGGACGCGCACTGTGGATTCCAGCCGGGGCAGTTCTAATGGATTCCGGTTTCCGGAGTGGCTCGCTCAAACCAGATACTGCCGCAACGGAACGTCGCGAAGGCAAGAACGTCGCATGCGCGGTCGACAAACCATTTCGGAACACGATACAGGAGAGATTTCCCCGGCTGCTTCAGGATGCCCTTCCGATTCAGCAGATAAGTCTGGAAGAACTTTGCGAAATGATACAGCGCTTTGACCTGACGCTTCGACAGATGATCATTGCCCATCCAGACTTCGTGACTGTTGATATAGGAATATTCATCTTCCGCCGCGAATCCGTGCGAGATGGCCCAGGCGCGAAGTTTGGTGCCGATGAACGGAGAGGCAGCAGTAAACTGGACCCAATCCGGCTTGATCGTAATCGCAAATCCGATGGTTTCGAGGATCGTGCGGACAGTATCGCCCGGCAAGCCGATGATGAAGAAAGCAAAGGTCTTGATCCCGAGGCGGCGGCACGTTTCCACGCAGGTAACGAACTGCTCCCGGGAAATCGGACGGCGGCCCACGCCTTTCTGAATGGCTACGTCGGAACTCTCCACTCCGAAGTTAATTCCCTCGCAGCCCGCCTGCGCCATCGCGGTGAGGGTCGCTTCATTGAGGTAATCGACGCGGGTTTCGCATCGCCATTCCACCTTGAGGCCGCGCTCCACAATCCCATTGCAGATTTCGATTACACGGCGCTGGTTGAGCGAAAACATGGGATCCCGGAAAACAATGTACCGGATACCCAAATCTCTGACCAGGTGCTCAATCTCGTCCACGACGTTCCGCGCCGTCCTGTGCCGCCAGGGCAGTCCCTGCCCGACCGGGTATGGACAATAGTGGCAGCCGATCGGACACCCGCGAGAACTCCACATGGGAAGAAACGGAACATTGGCATGAACCGATGACTTCGGCATCTGGTATTTCTGAAACGGCAGCAATTCCCATTTGGGGAAAGGCAGACTGTCGAGATCCTTGTTGAACGGCTTGGAAGGCCCTTCAAACCATCCGAACTCGTTCCGGTAACAGAGCCCCGGAGCCTCTTTGGGCGATCCCGTTATCAGTTCGGCTACTGTTTCATCCGGGTCGCCTTTTACGATATAGTCGACGCACGGCTCTTTCTGGATTCTGGCGGCAACCGTCGCGACCACGGGACCGTACACCAGCACCTCGACATTCGTTCGGTTCGCCTTGATATCACGGCAAACTGCAAGATCATTATCCAATGTCGGCGCCGAAGTACGCACGACGGCCAACACACGCTCGCCGGGCGAACTTTCGATCCGGGCGATCAACCGATCCCGGTCAAGCTCCATCGAAAGAGACTCGAGGAATTCGGCTGGCAATCCCTTTTCAATGAGATAGGTGCCGAGGTAGATCAGGTCCAAAGGAGGAAACAACGTCGCTCCGACCGGAAAAAGCTGGCCAAAGCCTCCCATTGAATCTTTGTTTGAAACATACCCCGGGGGACTGGGTGGATTGATGACGTAGACTTTTTCGTACCTCATCATGCTGCGTCACTCCGATTCATTACTTAATGGCGGAAAGCTGGTGGCGAAGAGCGCCCTGCCCACATGCCACTTTATGTTCGAACGATCCATAACCGCCTGAGAAAAAAGTCTAACATGCTTTTATCCCGGCTGACCGTGCCGCGAGACGAGGACGTACTGCTCGGCCTGGTACTGGTGGTCACAGCTGCCTGTTACTCGTGGTCACAAATATATGACAAGACAGGAGATCGACGTCGGGAGGATTTTCGCCGCATTTCAGGGGGCTGTTATCCGGATCGGGTTATAGTACTCGCTCCAGCCGCTAAGGGGATCGGGGCGATTCAACGCGTGCTATATTTTACCGGAGAGACACGCTCTCCACTCTCCGGAACGAAAGGCGCGCCGCAGCGCGCGTTCTTACAATCGGCGAAGATTTTCTATGGGCGAACATTCCCGAGTTGCACTGTATCTGGAACCTGCGACGCACCACTTCCTGCGTGACCGGCTCTTTGATTCCAATTTCGCCGGCCATGCCGGGGATCAGATTCTGGCGCCCTACACGTACCTGAAGGAATTTCTGACAGCTCGTGGAATCGCTGTCCGCACCGCGGATTATTTCCCTGCAAAGCCCGACGGCAAGCTTAACATATATATTACTCTTGGCAACTTCTCGAGATATCGGGAATTGGCGTCCCGCCCGGACGCTGTCCTCAGTGCGGCGATTCCCCTGGAATGTCCGACGGTCGAGCCGAGCATGTATCGGGAAGTGCGTGAGGCTCAGCATCTGTTCAGGCGCGTCTATTCATGGAGCGACAGCCAGTCTCTGGAGCCTTACGCGGGCGGCCCGATTCGCTGCCTCCCCATGCGTTGGCCGCAGTCCTTCGATTCTGTACACGAAAACGTCTGGAGCAGGACGGACCGCGGTTTTATGGTCATGCTCAATGGGAATAAGCTCCCTCGATACCGGACGCCCGGCCGCGAGTTGTACAGCGAGCGCATGCGCGC